>JBCCLS010000070.1:0-9455 GCA_039026835.1 Bacteroidota bacterium
ATCATTTAACCTAAGACCATAACCTATGATCAAAAAATACCTACTTATGATTGTTTTGGTTTGCTTTGCACTACTGCCCAATAGTGCGTTGTCAACATCAAAACACACTCTCTCTGGCATTATGCCTGATGCAAGCATTAGTGTAGACATAACTTCTGTTTGCCAATACAACGATTCGCCCATAATCACCTTTACAGGAGCAAACGGAACTGCTCCGTACACGTTTACCTATGTCATCGGAACCGCCACGCAAACCATCAGTACACCTGTAAATGCAAATAGTGTTACGCTTGAAGTAGATACCTCAGTCGATGGAACATTTACCTACGCATTGACAGAAGTACAAGATGCCACAGGCACAAACAATGTCGTCTCTGGAAATGTTATGATTACAGTAATTCCAGGTCCTAATCCAACGATTACAGGACCCGATTCTGTTGTCCAAGATGGCGTGACCGTCTTTAGAGTGTGTGACAATACGAGCAGCACACTGACATTTAACAATAGTTCAACAACCATGGCCTCAAATACAAATTATAGTATTGATTGGGGCGATGGAAGTACACCTTTTTCAGGAACCTCATGGACCTCATTAGATCATGTGTATAATGTTGGAATTTATACCTTAACCTATACAATTGTAGGCAATAATGGATGTACTACCGTAGCAGAATATGGTGTTTTTGTTGGAAATACACCTTCAGGTTCTATTGTCAATCCCGGAAACACAAATATTTGCAATTCGGATTCTATTACCTTTCCTATTGTATTAACTGACGGAAATCCTCCCGGAACTATTTATACCTTGACATTTAATGACGGTTCCCCAGATGTTATTCTAACACATCCGCCACCAGCCAGTTATACACATACATTTTTAACTTCGTCATGTGGAGAAACAGGCGCATTCAACAATGCATTTTTTGTGCAAATGGTTGCTTCCAATCCGTGTGACTTTAACCTATCAATTGCAGGACCAATTTATGTATCTTCTGAACCGATAGCTGATTTTGACCAGCCAGGATTTACCTGTGTCAATACAGAAGTTTGTATTGTTAATGACGCCACAGGAAGTACAAATACAGGAAGTAATAGCGATTGTGATGAAAGTCCAAATATCTTATGGGAAATTACGCCAAACACCTTTACCATAAATAGTGGAACGCTTGGAACTAATAATGGTTCTACAAACCCCGATGATTGGACTACAGGTTCTGATGATTTATGTATCGTGTTTACTCAACCCGGAATATATCAAATCTCACAAACCGCTGGTAATACTTGTGGTGGAACAACCGCTGAAAATACCATTATACAAGAAATTTGTGTTGAAGCGCCTATGGTTCCTCTCTTTACAACCAATGTCAATTCAGGTTGTACACCTTTGGTTGTAACTACAAGTAATACTACTGCCGAACCTACAGGTTGTCCCACACCGACCTATCAATGGCAAGTAACATACGCATCCGATTTTTGTGGAAATCCACCAGAAGATTGGAGCTTTACCAATGGTACTTCAGCTACTTCAAGAGAACCAGAATTTACCTTTGTCACACCTGGAACCTATACTATTCAATTAGCAGGAACCAATTCATGTGGAACTGAAAATACCACACAGCAAGTTATTGTAAAGCAACCACCAACTGCCACAATTGATCCTGTAGGGATTATTTGTAATACAACAATTATCAATCCGTCAGCGATGGTAGATACGTGTACCGATAATGATAGTTCAGTCGTATACAATTGGCAATTCCCTGGTGCGACACCGTCAAGCTCTAGTGCTGCTTCTCCCGGTCCTATTGACTACGGAACAGCAGGAACTTATACCTATACACTGCAAATCACAAATGATTGTGGGGTTTCAGCGCAAGTCTCTGATACATTCACTATTGAAGAAGCTCCCACAATTACAAACACCAATCTTACACAAGAAATCTGTTCAGGAACTTCTTTTACAGATATCAATCTCACTGCAAGTGTTGCAGGAGCTACATTTGCATGGACGGCAACCGCAACCGCAGGGATTAGTGGATTTACACCTGCAGGTACAGGCGATATCTTAGGACAAGTATTGACAACCACAAACACAACAGCAGGAACAGTTACCTATACAGTAATACCTACTATTGGAAACTGTGACGGCACACCATTAGATTTTGTCATTACTGTAAATCCAGCCCCTGAAATTACGCAGCAACCACAATCGAGTGTCGTATGTCAAAACGGAACGCCGATTACGATGAGCGTTGCTTCTTCAGATACATCAGCACAATACCAGTGGTATAGCAATACAGTCAATTCAAATACAGGCGGAACATTGATTCCAGGTGCAACTAATCCTGATTATGTTCCACCAACAGATACTATTGGAGAAGTATTTTATTACTGTATAATTACCTTTACTACTGGCGGATGTGCTAACATAAATTCGCAAGTAGCCAGTGTTACAGTAACACCGAATGCATCAGTTACTACACAACCAACACCCACACAAAGTATATGTGTAGGCGGCACAATTGGTCCGTTGTCTGTAGCATTTGTGGATGGAACAGGAACCGTTTCCTACCAATGGTTTAGCAATACAACCAACAGTAATACAGGCGGAACTCCAATTGCAGGAGCGACCTCAGCTACCTACACACCTCCAACATTTACGACAACAGGAACATTCTATTACTATGTGGAACTTTCTTTTACACCAAGTAGCAACGGATGTAATGACGTAGTTAGTGATGTTGCCGAAGTAGCGGTAGTCGCATTGCCCGTGGTAGATACACAACCTATTGTTACACAAACTTTATGTCAAAACAGTGTCCCACAAGATTTAACTGTGCAAGCTTCTGGCGGTTTGGGTACATTTACCTATCAGTGGTTTAGCAATACAACCGACAGTAATACAGGCGGAACTCTAATTGCAGGTGCTACCAATGCAACCTTTACACCACCGACAGACACAGTTGGAACGCTGTATTATTATTGTGTAATTTCACAACCTGCAAGTACAAGTTGTTCTGTGGTAAGTACTACCTCAGAAGTGACTGTAAATCTAGGACCTGCGTTTATATCGCAACCACAATCGCAAGAACTCTGTTTGGGAGACACAGTCAATGCACTTTCGGTGAGTTTTACCAATGGTGTGGGCACACCAACCTTTCAATGGTATTCCAATACAGTAGATGATGTCACTACAGGAACGATTTTAGCAGGAGAAACTACGAATATATATACACCATCAGTTGCTATAACAGGAACAACCTATTATTATTGTATTATTACATTTGGTTCAGGCGGATGTTCTGAAATTACATCAAATACAGCGGAAATTACCGTCAATGAAACACCAAACATCAGCAACTTTACGGAATCAATCTGTAGTGGCAATAGTTTTACCATTACACCCAACACAGTCAGTGGAGATATTGTTCCGGCTACGACAACATATACCTGGACAACACCTACAATTATACCAGTAGGAAGTGTCACAGGTGCAAGTGCAGAGACAACTCCGCAATCCAGCATTAGTCAAACATTAACCAATAATACAACTACTCCAGCGACAGTAACTTATACTGTAACACCTACAGCAGGCATTTGTAGTGGGATACCATTTACCGTAACAATCACCGTAAATCCAGCAATTTCGGCAAATGTTACGGTGACTCAAATTGATTGTTTTGGAGCCAATAATGGAGAAATCACAACAAATATTTCTGGCGGTATACCATTTTCTACAGGAGGTCCATACCTTATCACGTGGACAGGACCAGGAGGATTTACCGCTAGTGATGCCACTATTTCCAATTTAGTACCTGGAAATTACACACTTTCTGTTCAAGATGCAGGTGGTTGCCCGTTTTCAGAAACGTACACAATCGTAGAGCCAAACGAGCTCATACTTACTGTAGATACTGAAAATTCAGTGAGTTGTTTTGGAGCAAATGACGGAGAAATTGCAATCACAGTCACAGGTGGAACTTTAGATTATGTGTTTAACTGGACGCGAAATGGTGCTGCTTTTTCTATGGATGAAGACATTACAAACCTATCCGCAGGAACATATGAGTTAACGCTTACCGATGCCAATGGTTGTGGTCCTATCATTCGATCATTTGTAATTACTGAACCTAATGAACTCATGGCTTCACTAGTAAGTCAGACAAATGTTGCTTGTTTCGGAGAAACCTCAGGTGCAATTGACGTCAATATTTCTGGTGGAACACCTACCGAAACATCACCAGGTGTTTTTGAATATACATACGCTTGGACAGGACCTAATGGATATACAAGTACAGATCAAAACATAAACAATTTAGTTGCAGGAACCTACAATCTTACAGTTACCGATCAAAATGGTTGTGATGATACGCTAAGTGTTGTACTAACCCAACCTGATGAAATTATAATAACATTCACTTCTACAGCACCTTTGTGTTTTGATGACAACAATGCCTCCATTACCATTACGAATATTACAGGTGGTTCAGGTTCGTACACGATTACATGGAGTAATTTAGGAGAAGGATTAAGCCAAACCAACTTATCGGCAGGCGATTATACCATCACAGTCACAGATACCAACAATTGTACAGCATCAGTGACAGTGACCATTCCGCCACCAATATCGTTCACTGTAGCACCTGCTGTACAGCAAATTTCCTGTTTTGGAGCCAATGATGGAAGAATCAACTTAAACTTTCAAGGAGGACAAGAGCCAATAAATTTTGCATGGGTAGACGATCCTACTGCAGGTACAGAACGTAACAATTTGAGTCCTGGCGCTTACACGGTTACCATTACAGATGCAACACCGTGTAGTTATACAGAAACATTTGTCATTATTCAACCAGCAGAGCTTACTTTATCCGCAAATATCACCAATGCATTGGATTGTGATGACGCAAGTTCAGGAGCTATTAATTTGTTAATTTCTGGAGGTACAGAACCTTTTAGTGTAAGTTGGTCTAACGGAGAAACTACCGAAGATTTAACTAATATTACAGAAGGAGAGTATGTAGTTACTGTGGTAGACGCCAATGGTTGTGATGCTTCTGAAACATTCACGATTATTCGCCCACCAGCTATAGTGATTGATGTAGATACCGAAACTGTAGTAAATTGTGAGGCCTTTTCGGCAAGTCAAACCTTTACGGCACAAGTTTCTGGTGGCGTTCCACCATTTTCATTAAATTGGTCTAGCGGAATTGTCACAGGCGCAAACAATGAAATGATGACAACTTCACAAAACGGATTGGTCATTTTAGAGGCAACAGATGCACTGGGTTGTGTAAGTAGTTATACGTTTGAGGTTGACATTCCAGAATATAGCAATCCAGATTTTACACTAACCTCTACTGCGTTTGAAACCTTCGGAGTTTTTTCACAAATAGATCCAATTCAATTTACTAATACGACTACGGGCGACTACATTAATATTTCTTGGAATTTTGGAGATGGCAACTTTTCTAACGAAGAAAATCCTATTCATTCCTACGCTTCGCCTGGTCCGTATACAGTCATACAGACCGTAACCTTCCCTGAAGGTTGTGTATATGAAAGAGTTATTACGCTGCTTATTGACAAAGGTTATAAACTTGTGATGCCAACTGCATTTACGCCAAATGATGACAATTTAAACGATCGCTTTAGACCTGTTTTTATTGGACTAGATTCTATGGAGCTGAATATTTATGATACTTGGGGAAGCTTAATCTATTCAGAAACTGGCGATAATGTTCAAGGTTGGGACGGTAAGGTAAAAGGAGAACTAGTTGAAAACGGAAACTACTATTATACATTTTCTGCAAAAACATTTTTTGGAACAATTGTTCGTGAAGACGGACCGCTTACGTTAATCTTATAATTACAGTATGAAAGTAAAATTATACCTTTTTATAGTGGGTTTATGCTTTTTTGTTCCAGAAATGAAAGCGCAAGATCCCATATTTACACAGTATTTCTTAGTACCACAAACTCTAAATCCTGGATTTGCTGGATTTCTAGAAACTACACATGTCGGCATCATTCACCGAACGCAATGGCCTGCATTAGGACTCAGAATTGACACCAATTATGGATTTGCAAGCACTTGGTTTCCAGAAGCAAATAGTGGTGTGGGTGTTAGCTTTTTAAATCAACGAGAAAGTCACAGTGGTTATACATTTTCGCAGATAAATTTCAACTATGCGTATCAGGTTCAACTTGGAGACGATTGGTATTTTAGACCAGGATTAGAATTTGGTCGTGGCTGGAAAAACCTTGGTTTTCAAGGATTGCTTTTGGAAGATCAAATCAACATACAAACGGATGTTATCAGTGCTACATCAATTGATGCGCTTTTTTTTAACGATGGCGCTATTGGTTTTTGGGATATTTCTGCGGGATTGTTGTTTAATACAGAAAATGCTTGGATTGGCGTTTCTGCTAAACATTTAAATCGCCCAAATATTTCGTTGACCCTAACTGGGAATGTACCGTTAGAAACTTTTTTCTCGGTGAGTGCCGGATACGAATTTATTATAACAGATATTATCGACGTACGCTTTTTACCGTTTGATACACGCTTATTGTTGACAGGAAATTATATGCATCAGGGACGCTTCAACCGATTTGACTTGGGGACTTCACTCGCAGTGGGACGCTTCTTTTTAGGTGCTACCTTAGTGACAAATCCATCCAAAAATAGTGGCAACAGTCATATACTAACTTCGGTAAATGCCTTTACAGGGTTGCAATATACCAACTTCCGATTTGGAATTTCGTATGATTTCAACACGTCTCAAATTGGGCGTACGGGCGGTGTGTACGAACTGTCACTCACCTATCAATTTGATTCGGAGGCAAAACGTTGTTTTGGTTGTCCAGATTATCAAGATTGATATAAATAGATATTGAACAGAATTTAAATTTGCAAAAGGTTGAATAAAAAAATTGTTTTGTTTCTTATATGTACTTAAACTACCAAACGTGAGTTTGAGTGTTTTTATAGAGCAAAGCAAACATAAAATGTATCGAGAACTAATTGTTTATGCTATTTCTTAGTTAGCTTCCAAGGACTTCTCGATACAATTTTTCGTCCCTCAAAATCACTCGAAATGACGGTTTGTCTTCAAATGATCAATGTGTTAATTTGAAAATGTGCTAATGTTTGTTTCAAAGGCAAATTCTGTTATGATTTAGGCAGATTACTCCTCTCCAATCAAGTTGTATATCGCAATAATGAATCATAGTTTGGAGTTGAAATTGTACTCGAATTCGAAATTCTTAACGACAATTCGATTTCTATGATAAAAAACAAGTTATTTTAGGAAAATAGTAAGGTTATCTTTTTTTTACCACGAATACACGAATTTTTTAGTTTTACTCATACGTCATTGAGTTAACGACGAAGTAATCTGTTTCTAGTAAAACACATATTTCCTTTGAAATGCATTGATACATTGGTAAATTATCAAATTAACACATTTCCAAATTATCAAATCAAACCTCAAAACTCACCAACACCGTAGTGCCTTTTCCAATTTGTGTGTCCCACGTAATGACGCCGTTGAGCAGCGTTATACGACTTTCGATATTTTGCAAACCCAAGCCCCTTTTTTGCTTTGCTGTAGCGACATCAAATCCTGCGCCGTCATCTTCTACAGTAACAAATACAGTATTGGCATTGCTGTATAACTGAATGAAAATTGTGGTCGCGTTTGCATGTTTTTTGATATTGTTGATCAGTTCTTGTATGATTCTGTACAACATAATTTCGTGTGTTTCCGTCAGTGTAGGAATGGAATTGAGTTCCAATGTAACGTGGTAGTTTTCCTGCTCAAGATTTTCGGCAATGTCGGTAATTGCTGCATGTAGTCCCGAAACAGCCAATGCTTTGGGCATCATATTGTGTGAAATTCTTCGAACTTCCTCATACGCTTGATCTAACAATACGGCCGTTTTCGGTACACTATTTTTGTTTGTAGCTGTTGCTTTGGTGGCTAAAAAGTGTGATTTTGCTGAACTTAACAATCCGCCCAAACTGTCATGCAAATCGGCAGCAATGCGGGCGCGTTCTTGCTCTTGTCCTACCAACATATTATCGATGGCAATACTTTTGGCTTCTTGTTTGAGTTGATCAATTTCTTGGTCTTTCAACTTCTTTTCTTGTTCTACAATTGTAATTTTATACACTGCTCTTTTCCTGTAAAAGAATAACAGTATAATAGCAAGTAGCACAATAGCAGCGATGCTGATGAGCAGAATGGTTCGCTGTGAATTTTTCTGTTCTATTTCTAGATTTTTCTGTGCGATGAGTTGTTCTTTCTGAGCGACTTCGTATTTTTTGATGGCTTCGTTCAGTATTTTATTTTCTTCTAGGTTGAAGATAGAATCTTTCATGCTGTTATACGTACTCAAAAGCAAAAGTCCTTTTTCATACTTGTTAGTCGCGCGGTAAGATGCTACCAAACTCGGCATCACTTGATAGGCAGCTTCTTGAAATCCACTTTCTTGAAATATGCGCAGTGCATTTTCGTAAGGTGGAATGGATTGCGCAAACGATTTTTGATCAAAATACAAATCACCTTGCCCTTGTAATGCATGACTATAGATAAGTCGATCGTCAATACTGTCTAAATTTTTAAATAGATACGAATACAATTCTTGCGCTTTTTCGGTCTTTTTATCTTGTCGAAATGCAGCTGCAAGATTTAGTTTGGCTTTGTAATAAATTTGCTGTGTTTTTGCAATGGCTTTTGGATTTTCTGCACGATGTTCGTCCAATATTGAAATTGCTTCTTCTATACTTTCAATGGCTTTGTCAAATCGGTTTGTGTTTTGATAGACATTGCCTGCATTGATCAATCCGATAGCAGCTCTTCTTGCATCTTTATTTTGTTTGCTAATTTTTGAAGAACGCATGTAATACTCAATGGCGATGGAATCTTCTCCTTTTTTCTCGTAAATATTGCCGATCGCATTCACAACAGAAGGCAACCGTTTTTGATCGTTGACGCGTTCGTAATAGCGTTGTGTTTTTACATAATACGAAAGTGCTGTTGCATATTGATTTTCCAACGCATATGCATTCCCCAAATAAAAGTTTGCAAACGCAATACGAAGCGAATCTCCTCGCTTTGACGCGTATTTTAAAAACTGTTCTGTATAGTGTTTGGATTCCTTCTGATCGGTGTAATACGTGGCTCTTCTTAGCTTATTATACGCAGCCATTACAATAGAATCGTTTTTTGAGGTAGTTGCCAATTGTTTGAGACTGTCTATTTGTGAATTTTGACTCATTCCAAACCACGGAAAACAAAGAAAAATACCAATTAAAAATGTACAAACAATGCTTTTGGATACAGAAAATTGTAATAGAATCATGCGAATATGGGATAAACTATTTTAACATTAGTTCGACATAAGTTGAATTAAAACTAAACTTTCTAAAACTTTACTTTAATTATTTAAAATAC
>JBCCLS010000071.1:0-9409 GCA_039026835.1 Bacteroidota bacterium
CGTCATTCTGAGCTTGACTCAGAATCTCATAATACTGATTATCAACTGTTCTGGGAAACTGATACTTGTGCTGAATTTATTTCAGGATCAAGTCCAGAATGACACTTTTGATTAGTTTTCAATCAATCTCCTCTCAATTTTTCCTTTTTAAGTATAGTAGAATGTCCGAAATGATACAGCTAACGTTGCCACAGCAAGATGTGTATTTTGAGCAATTATTGTTTCCCAACGATCCTATTTACAACATAGGCGCAAAAATTAAAATTGAAGGAACTCTGGATGTCAACAGTATGCAGGAAGCGTACCGTGTTTTGTTAGTGCAACACAATACGTACAGAAGTTGCATTTCACATGCCAACAATTCCATTTCATTTGTGGCGCTGGAAACCTATGATTCAACGTTGGAACTGAAAGATTTTTCCAAAACCACACAACCCGATGCGGAAGCCAATGCGTTTATGCAACAACGATTTGTACAACCTTTTGATCTTTCTCAGAAAGGATTGCTGCACAAATTTATTTTGATACGCGTTGCTTCAGAAGTACACTATTTATTTTCGGTATATCATCACATCATTACCGATGGTTGGGGAACTTCGTTAATGTTTCAACGATTGGTGGCAAATTATAACGAAATTGTCGCGAACGGAAAGGTCATTTCAAGTTATCCTTATCATTATGATGAATTTGTCGCTGACGATCTACACTATCAGCAATCAGAAGCATACGAAACGGATAAAAACTATTGGACTTCCAGATTTAACAGTTTGCCCGCTTCACTTTTTCAATCGATCAAAGGAAGTGTACCACAGCACAAAAGTCAACGCGAAGTGCTCACGATCAAACGCGAGGTTTATAATCAGCTTGAAGCAACAGCCAAGGCAAATAGATGTTCTACATTTCATGCAATTTTAGGACTTTTATACATTTACTTCGGAAGAAAACAGCGCAATCGTGATTTTGCAGTCGGATTACCTGTACTAAACAGACGCTCTGCCGCTTTCAAAAAAACGGTGGGACTTTTTATGGGCGTATCTGCATTGCGAATTCAGTTGGAAAGCGAAGATACTTTTGTGACGCTTTTGACAAAAATTCGACAGCAATTACGCCAAGATTATCGCTATCAGCGTTTTCCGTTGGGGAAATTAATTCAGCAATTAGAATTAATACGTACGAACGATCGCCTGTTTGATCTAACACTTTCGTATGAAAAACAAAACTATGCTGATCATTTTGCAAATACCAAAACTTCTGTAATTCCGTTAACGCATCAATCGGAGCGTGTGCCATTGGCATTGTACATTCGGGAATTTGATCCTACAGAAGATGTACACATCGATTTTGATTACAATGTATCATATTTTGACAAGGCAGCCATCACACAAATCATCACACATGTTGAAACATTACTCAACGCTGTTGTAGAAAATCCTGAACAAAATATTCACGCATATTCGTATCTCACTCAAGCAGAAACTCAGGAGATTGTTCACACTTTCAATCAAACAACGTATCCGTATCCGATGCAAAAAACAGTGTTAAGTTATATTAACGAACACATACAACATCAGCCTGAAAAAGTAGCAATACGCGATACAAATCATGCATTTACGTATAAAGAATTAAACAATATATCAGATACAATTGCTACAAACATTGTAGCGAAACTAGGAAGTTCTTCCCAAAAACCAGTGGCGATTTTAATGCCGCGCACTGCACAATTTATCGTGTGTATGTTGGGTGTTTTAAAGTCTAACAGACCTTTTATTCCACTAGATCCAAGTTTTCCTAAAGAACGTTTGGAGTATATTATTTCGCACAGTGAAACAGATTTAGTGATTACCGCTACAGAAAGTCTTGAGTTGACAGCACAGGTTGAAAATGTTACTTATGAATCTTTATGTGTTCCCGTAGCGGAAAAAGTCCATATATTTTATCCGACCACTATTCAAACCGCATACATCATCTACACTTCGGGAACTACAGGAAATCCAAAAGGTGTAGAAGTTGGACATACAGCGTTGGTGAATTTCATTCTGAGTATGAAAAACCGTCCCGGAATGGAAGCTACTGATCTTTTATACTCTGTTACGACGCAGTCTTTTGATATTTCTATTTTGGAATTTATCACACCGTTGGTAGCAGGTGCTTCTGTGTATGTTGCATTGCAAGAAACCATTGCCGATCCTTTTGTATTGATTGACGAAATAACAGCTGTTGCACCGACTGTATTACAAGCAACGCCAAGTTTTTATCAATTGCTTTTTAATGCAGGTTGGAAAGGAAATTCGGCTATAAAAATTTTATGTGGAGGCGATTTGTTAAGCAATGCTTTAGCAGAAAAACTGTTAGAAAATACCAAAGAATTGTGGAACATGTACGGACCAACCGAAACCACTATTTGGTCTACTTGCAAACACATTACCACACCAACAGAAGCTAGTATTATTGGAACACCAATCCACAACACACAAATTTATATTCTAGATGATGCACTGCAATTATTACCCAAAGAAAGTGTGGGAACTTTATACATTGCAGGTCATGGTTTGGCAAAAGGATATTACAAAAACAGCGAACTGACAGCAGCACGTTTTATTACGCATAAAAGCTTAGAACGCCGCATGTACAATACCGGCGATTTGGCAAAATGGACCACAAATGGTGAAATTGAATTTTTGGGACGTGAAGACTTTCAAGTAAAAATAAGAGGTTATCGCATTGAATTGGGCGACATAGAAACCAAACTCAATGAAATTGATTCCATTCATGAAGCGGTTGTAGTAGCTAAAAAATTAGCACAGCAAGAAGCATTTTTAGTAGCTTTTGTCGTGGCAGATGCTACAAAAATCACAATAGAAGACATCAGAAACAACTTAAAATTACAACTGCCTTTATACATGATTCCGAGTCAAATTGTACTGCTAGAAGCGTTGCCGTTAACACCTAATAAAAAAGTAGACAGAAAAGTATTGATGACGTATGAAATCAACAATATTGATGCTGCAACTACAGCTTTGCAAAGTGCTAATACACCTTTGGAGAAAGCGCTTTGTCAACTATTTCAAGAAGTATTACTAACAAACTACGAGCTTGGCATTACAGCTAATTTCTTTGAACATGGAGGACATTCGTTAAATGCTGTCAAATTGATCAACAGGATTGAATCGCAGTTACATTATAGGTTGAGTCTGCGAACTTTATTTGAGCATCCAACAGTTGCTGAATTGGTTGATTACATTGAAAAAAATCAACATTCCGTACAAAATACAAGCATTCCAAAAGCGTCAATGCAAACGTATTATCCTATCACAGAAGCACAAAAAGAAATATGGATGGCCTCTCAAAATCGAGAGCGTTCCATCGCCTACAATATGTTTGCAGCCTACGAAATTGAAGGAACGCTGAATCTGAAAAAATTAGAAGTTGTAGTAACCTATTTGTTTGAAAAGTACGAGATTCTGCGAACAAATTTTGTAGAAGTAGCCGGCATTCCACAACAGAAAATCAACAAAGCAATTCTTGATTTTCAAATTGAAACAATTGTATGTTCTGCTGAAAACATTGCCTTGAACATGCAATTAGCCGTACAGACGCCGTTTGACTTAAAAAATGATGTATTGTGTAAAATGTTTCATTACCAAAGCGATTCCAAAAACTACATTGTCTTTAATACGCATCATAGCATTATGGACGGTTGGTCGTTAGAATTATTGATTCAGGAAATCATACAATTATACAAAAGAGACACATTGCCAACTAGTATAGATACTACGCAGCTACAATTCAAAGATTACGCGTTGTGGCAAACCTCAAAAGCTACTGAAAATTTACAGGATTTCTGGACTTCGTATCTAAATTCTTATGCATGGAAACCATTGCTAAACGCGAAAAGTACACTAGAAGCCACAACAAATTCAGGCGCTTCCATACAAGTACAGTTTGAAGCAGCATTATGGCAGCAATTACAAGAGATGGCAACCGCGCAAAAAGTGACCGTACATAGCTTGTTGGCTACGCTGTTTAGTATTTTATTATTGAAAAATTACGACCACGAAGAAGTCTGTATCGGAACTGTAAATGCAGGGAGAAACCACGCTAATTTGCTTTCGCAATTGGGAATGTTTGTCAAGACATTGCCGTTGCGCACAGTATATGACAACACACTAACCTTACATTCGTTGCTACGTGTAGCACAAAATAGTATTTTGGATTTTGACACACATCAAGACGTTCCTGTTGCTATTCGAAAAGATTTTCAGTGGGACGTGATTCTTGTCATGCAAAACCAATCCTTTAATTATGAAAAAATTCAAGTAACGGAGGATCTTACATTCACAGCACACGAAATAGCAGCTCAGTACAGCAGAGTGCCATTGCTTTTAAACTTTACTGTGGGAACTTCGTTAGCGATTCATTTGCAATATGATACAACTATATTTGATGCAAACGCAATCTCGTTACTGCTCCAGCGATTTGAAAAATTATTGACATCAGCCGTCAATGCAACACCAGAAACAACAGTAGAAGATTTAGACATTCAATTGCATCAAGAAACATCTTCTGACATAGACATAGATTTTAATTTTTAGAACTCACCATTATGAACATATACATGAAACACATTCTACACACACTTATGCTACTTTTTGCCTGTAGTACCTTGTCAGCGCAAGAAGGGACTTTTATAAAAGTAGATTCATCGTACCATCAATATGCGGAATACATCAAAGATGATGCAATTACTTGGGGATATTTATCCGTTCCAGAAGACTGGACACAACCGCAAAGTGATTCCATAAAAGTTGCAGTTTCTGTCTTAAAAAACAAAGAAGGAAAATCAAATGCAGAAGCTGTAGTATTTGTACAAGGTGGTCCTGGACAGGGAAGTGTAGATGATATTTGGTCTTGGCAAAATCATCCTTTGCGTGAAACGTATGATATTGTTTTGTTTGATACGCGCGGAACTGGTTATTCGCAACCACGCTTATGTCCAGATTTAGGAAAAGAATTTTTAGCCATTCTAGCCAAAAATCAATCAGCATCCGAAGATGAAGAACAAAAAGCCAATGCCGCAATGGCATGCAAATCAGATTTGATAAAAAACGGCATCAATGTAGATGCCTATCACAGTACATCAGTTGCCAAAGATTTGCATGCGCTCAAAAAAAGTTTGAACTATACACAATGGAATATTTATGCGGTTTCTTACGGAACGTATTCAGCACAAGTGTATGCAAATTTATTTCCCAACGACATTAGCAAATTAATATTGGATTCGTCTATCTCAAATATTACAGAATATTACAACGCAAACACCACAAACTACATGACGAGTTTGGAAAAAGTATTTACGGCTTGTGAAGGCGATGAAAACTGTACCAAGAGTTATCCGAATTTAGAAGCTGTATACTATGAAGTCATTGCAGATTTGACAGAAAACCCAATTACGGTGCCAGTAGATAAATATTTGGTTGAATCGGAATTGTTTACGTTTAATGCGGAAGATTTTAAAGTAGCATTGCAGCAAGCGTTGTACAACAAACAATTGGTGGAAGTGATTCCGTTGCTTATTTATCAATTCAAAGCGCGTAATAAAACTGCTTTAGGAAATTTGGTTCCTGCTTTTTCAGCTTTACTCAATATGGATTATGGCGTGTACTATTGCATGAGTTGTAACGAAACGTTGGTCTTTAATGACCTAGACACTTTGCAACAACGTGCTGCCAATTACAAAGGATTAAAAGGACCATTATCGTTTTACAAATCAGATTTTGATGTGTGTGATAAATGGAACGCTCAAAAAGATTCTGTTGTATTTCAAGACTTGAATAGGCTCAAAGAAAGTACCATGCCTGTATTAACCTTTGGAGGCGAATTTGACCCGATTACGCCTGAAAACAACGCCGCAAAAACAGCAAATCACTTTCAAAACGGAACCGCAGTTACTGCGTATACTTACGGCCATGTTCCTAGTTTTACAGCCATTGGGGAAGAAGTTGTTACTGCATTTTTACAAAAAAGTGAATTCCCAACACAAGATGTATTCAAAAAAGCGCCTGCATTGCAAATTGTAAGCGCCATTACTGTAAATGGAGGTGTTTCTTCTATGGGAACCAGTTTAGACCAACAAGATCCGTTATTTTTATCACCATTGTTAATTGCCTTATGTGTTGCCTTAGCATTTATCATTGCACATGGCATGAAACTCATTCGACGAAAATATGACAAGCTATCGGATGTCATTGTTCGAATTTTATGTTTGTGTACTTCGGTTTTTGGAATCATAAGTTTGCTAGGGTTTGTCAATGCACTGCTGACCACGGTTGATCAAAACTTCTACATTTTGGCGTTTGGCTTGTCAAGCGCTTACGATTATCTCTACATTTTCATGTGGATATTTTTAGGATTTCTAATCCTCACATTGCTATTTTATATCATAAAAATTAAACAACTAAACGAACGAAGTATTTTGTTTTCCATTGTATTTTCAAACATGCTGATTGCAATTTACTTTTTGTATTGGGGAATCATCTAATACACGCAACACACAAAATTATGGAAAAGACTATTTTAGCTAAGTATCATCAATTCATCGCAAAACCCTCAAAAGAAGGAATGCCGCCTCATATAGATAGCAGCTCCGAAGAAGTGCCTGAAGCTTTGCGACATTTTGAATATCCTATCTGTTCATGGCCCATTGTACTTACAAAAGAAGAAGTTGAAGAATTGGAGGAATGCTGTAAATTCATTCCAAAACTCATTCAAGAAATTCCCGCGCTATACTTTGACAACGATATTGATAGAATTGCAAATTTTTATTTTGAAGGCGATAAAACCAGAGCGCAATTTGCCCATTTTTGCAATCAGAAAAAAGTAGATTTAAGTTGCCGTTTGGACTTGATACAATCAGAATCTGGCTTTAAAGTATTGGAAGTCAATACAGGTTCGGCCATTGGCGGTATAGAAGTACATAGTTTCAAAGGTGTTGTGGATACGTTGCACCCAGAATTGCGTGATAAAAGTTTAGGCTTGCAAGCACGCAATGTACAGAAAATTTATATTGATTTTATCATTCAAAAGGCACTGGCATTGCTAGCTGATGATGAAGATGAAATCGTCATTTTCATGGCAGAAATGATTTCTAGCAGAGAAGATTTAGTAGCCTATTCAGAAGCGGAATTATTTTTTAATAAAATATTAAACGAGCAAATAGGGAAGTATCACAAAAAAGGAAAAGTAGTCATCAACGCAATGGATTCTGTTCGTTTGCAAAACAACAAACTCATGTACAATGACGAACGTGTGCATGTGGTCATGGTACGAAATTTTGCATTGAAAGAAATCTCTCCTGATGTATTTAGAGCCTTTATGATGAATGCTATTTATTTCCCTGATCATTTGGGTGTTGCGGTACTTCGCGACAAGCGCAACTTAGCCATCCTTCGTACGTTGGCTGATGCCGGAAAATTTAGTGCTGTGGAAAATGAAAAAATACAACAATTCATTCCATGGTCTGTATTAATGCAGGAAACCAACGTTGCATACAAGGGAGAAACGCATAATTTACATACGTTATTAGCATCTCAAAAAGATAATTTTGTGATAAAAGTTGCGGACGGATTGCAAGGAAATGATGTATTTGTGGGGAAATCATTATCGGGTGAAGCGTGGGACGCAGCCATTCAAAAAGCAGTGAAAGAAGAAAAATATGTTGTGCAAGAATTTGTGACGTCAGAATATCTTCAAGCGCCTGACAAAAATGGACAATGGAAACCACATTCACTTGTTTGGGGTACTTTTGGATTTGGCGAAATATACGGCGGATCGTGGGTGCGAATGTCAGCCAAAGAAAATAATTCAACAGTCATCAACTCGGCAACTGGTGCCGTAGAAGCCATTGTGTATGAGGAAATTGAAGTAAAACCTGAGATACACATTGAAGAAACATTGATGAATAATACCATATTAGGCGACGCTTATGAAGAATTGATGGTTTCAGAAACTTCAAAAAACATTCCGCCACTTGTAGATGGTTCTTCGGAAAAACTACCAAAATTCCTCATTGGATATGCATATCCTGTGTCGTATTGGCCTGTAATTTTAGACAGAACACAGGTCATGAGCTTGGAACGACTTTGCATACAAATTCCAAAACTATTGACCAAAATACCTGAATTATACTTTGAAAATGATGCCAAACGCATCGCTGATTTTTACTTTGGAGGTGATGAAATGATGAGTCAATTTGCTGTTTTGTGTCACGAGAAAAATCAAGAAATTGGCTGTCGCTTAGATTTAACGTTAGATGCGGGCGGATTTAAAATTCTGGAAGCCAATGTAGGTTCTTCCATTGGCGGCTGGCAAGTACAAAGTTTTGAATCTATCATTCGGGATGCACATCCAAATTTGGATGACAGTTTTACTTCCGAAAACACACAAGCAAATTATATTAACTTCTTGGTGAAAAATATCATCAAACAGATTTCATTTTTAGAGGATGATATCAATGTATTTTTAGCATTGGGTGAATTTAAAGAGAAAGCGCAAGTTGGAAATATTATTGAATTTTTTGATGCGCTTCTTGCAAAAGCATTACAAAACACACGCTTTACAGGACATACCTTTATTGGATCATTTGTCGATATCGAACTAAAAAATAGCAAATTAGTATATCAAGGAAAAGAAATGCACGCCGCACTGGAAATTGTCATCAATAAGGCAGGAATTCCACCAAATATTTTCAGAGCATTTATGATGGATACTGTCTATTTTCCTGATCACTTGGCTTCTGGTATGTATGGCGATAAACGAAATTTAGGATTGCTGAGAGATTTGGCCGAAAACAATAAATTTACCGAAGCTGAAAACAAACTTATTATTGACAGTATTCCTTGGACCAAGGAAATTAAAGATACTACAGTTACGTACAACAACGAACGTTTGTCAATTGAAGCGCTTTTAAAAACACACAAAGAAAATATGGTGATCAAAGCGGCACAAGGTTTTCAAGGAAAAGATGTCTTTATTGGTAGATTTTGTTCAGATGCTGAATGGGATGATGCGATTGACTTGGCATTGAAAAATAAAAACTTCATCGCGCAGGAATTTAGTGATTCTATCCGAGTATTAGCACCCAACAGAGAAGGGCAGTGGACACCACATAAATTGATTTTTGGTGCGTTTGGATTTGGGAAAAAATATGGTGGCGTTTGGGTACGAACTTCGGAAGTTGCCAACGATATTGGTGTAATCAACTCTGCTACAGGCGCAGTGGAAGCGCTTGTGTTTGAACACCATGTGATGAATGAAATTATTATATGATTACTATTTATTACTATCATATTTCTAGCAATGCACATGCTGCATTGCTCAAAGAATATCTTCATATATTCCCCAAAAAATTTCA
>JBCCLS010000072.1:0-9402 GCA_039026835.1 Bacteroidota bacterium
AGTGGTTTTCGTAATGAAATGGAGAAAATTGTATCGAGAAGTACTTGATTGCAATTCGTCAATTTGAAAATGTACCAATGTATCAATTTGTTTCAAAGAAAATTATGTACTCCACTAGAAACAGATTGCCGCGCTACGCTTGCAATGACGTTTCATACTAAAACACAACCACAATTAATTTTCAAATTAAAACATTTCCAAATTTTCAAATTGAATCATTAGTTCACTTGAATGCGACTTCCTTTGGTATAACTTCTCGATTCAGGAGCATACATACTTTCAATGGTTGTAATTCCGTTTGAAAAGTCACCTGTAGCATTTACGCGCAATTCATATTCAATGATAAAAACGCCCGCAGGAATGCGGTCAAAGAAAAAATTAGTGCTGGCATCTCGCGTACTTTGGTAATAACCAACTCCGTCTTGCCATTTGTATCCAGACAGTACATCAATTGGTTCTAAACCTGCAGCCCGCATGTCTTTGAGATGAATAAATTCTACATCTTTGGCATTGCGAATTGTTAATCGGACAGTAATTTTGTCTCCAATGTTCAAAGCTCTTTTTGAAATTGGCACTAAGGTTTTTTCGTTATTGATTGTTTCCGTTACATACAATTCTTTGGATACTTGCAAGGTGCTAGCCTCACTTTGCGTGACTTTATCAAGTGCTTCAAAATATTGCCAATAGGCAGCGCCAAATCCGATGGTTTTTCCTTTGTTTTTGATAGAAATAGTAGCTTTCTCATTTGTGACCTCATCTTTGGCCCATGCAGTTTTCAAATATCCTGTACCTGCTTCTTTTGCAGTAGCATCTAGTTTTTTTGTGCGGATTTTTTTATCTCCGATAGTAATTAGTGTGTTGTCTTTTATAGATACGAATAACTTCGGATTCAACAATAATGCATAAATAGCTTTTGTCGTGGCTTTGGTAGTTTTCCATTGGTTTCGTTGCTTTTGTTGCAACAACCACAATTGCAATTCCTGAACGATCTTCGCGTCTTTGGTAATTTCAGCAAACGCTTCAATGAGTAATGCTTGAATTTCAGTGGCGGTAGTATGACTATAACGACCTTCGGTAACTTCTTTCCAATACATACCATTTTCATCAGATTTTACTGCTGATGCTTCCAAAGCTTTTAGAATTTTTAAAGCATCTTTTCGTTTCCCGAGTTTTGCTAGCGACATGGCTACCATTGCTTTTTCGCTCACCGAAGTCAGCATCCAGTTTTTGCGCAAGCTTTCTAAATAAAATAGCATCGCATCAGTTACGTTTTCTGGAGTTTTCATAAAATCTGGCGTGCTGCTTCGCGTGTAGATATATTCAATTTGTTGTCTGTATTTTGCATCGCTTGGTGCTTTGCGTAATTTGTCGTATGCCATTAAAAAGCGTTGATCTGCATAGCTGTACGCCGAGGTTATTATCTCATCATAGCGCCTGGCATTTGTTTTTTTGTCAACAATTTTCAATTTGGCCAAATCTGCAAATGTTTGTAAAATATGAAGTGTAATGCCATAATTATCAGCTCCACCTGCAAACCAAGGAAATCCGCCAGATGCTGTTTGTAATTCTTTCAATTGAAGCCACATTTCTTTTTGGAGTGTTTCCAAGCGTGCAGGATCCAAGAGTGTTGCGAGTTGTTGCTTTTGTTGCGTTTCAGAAATTGCATCTCGAATCCAAGGTGTTTCAGAAATCAGCAACGATTTAAATTCCGGATTTTTCTCTAAATCAGATACCAATGTTCCATTGGCTTTCCACGCTTCAAAGACTTCACGCACTTTTGGCGTGTTTTGCAATATATGTGCGGCAATCAAATTAGCATACAAACGGGCAAATGTTTGTTCGGCACATTCATACGGATATTCTAGTAAATACGGCAACGACTGTATAGTGTTCCACGTAGGATTGGACGTGTATTCCAATGTCAATTGGTGTTGCTGTAGTGTAGCACTTGTATTGGTAGTGAGTTTACTAAATGTAACGGTTTTCTCTTCTCCCGCTTTTACCATAATGGGTTTGGCCTCTGTAATAAGGATGTTGTTTTTTAATACAGGCAACACACTTTCTTCTCCATCTGAAAAATTACCTGCGGTTGCAATGACTTTGTACTGAATGGCATCAATACCTTTTGGAATGTATAGTTTCCAGGAAAGTTGTGTGTTTCCTTTCGCATCTACTGAAAAACGTTTATTCTTTTCGGTTAAATGTAGTTGTGCGTCTATCGATTCCATTGTATGCGCATTGAACAAACGTAAGGAGGCAATTCCGTTGGTAGCTTTTTGTTGTAAGTTGATCACTTTCGTGGAAATGACAATCGTATCTTTTTCACGTAGAAAACGCGGCATATTTGGCACGACCATCAATTCTTTCTGCGTAACAGCATTTTTGGTAATCATTTCATACAATCCATCTTTTTGATGTGCAAAGAGTTGAAATTTCCAGCGCGTTAAGGATTCAGGAACATCAAAAGTAACGGCTACTGCTCCGTTGGCATCGGTGCGTAAATGTGGATAGAAAAAGGCAGTTTCTTTTAAATTTTTCCGAGTTTTTACTACGTCTAAATCTTCTTCGGTGATTCCGACAATCACTTCTACACCGTCAATGAGTTCTGTTCGTGTACCGTATTTGGTCGTAACAATGACTACGCCACCTGCGCCACGACTTCCGTACAGTGCCATCGCAGGATCGTCTTTTAAAACACGTAGCGACGTAATATTCTTGTCTGATAAATTTCGAAATACATTCTGATCTACCGGAACACCGTCTATCACAAATAATGGTTCAGGATCATCTTGTGAGGAACTTCTTCCGCGAATGATAATCGTTGCTGATTGTCCTGGCGTTCCACTTCCTGTGGTAACACTTACACCTGCCGCCATTCCTTGCAATATTTCTCCCAAATCTCCGATAGGAACTTGTTGAATTGATTGTCCATTCATTGTGAGTGTAGCAACGGCAGAAGCAACTTTTCCATGTGAGCCTGCATACGCAACGACTGTTACTTCTCCAAGTGCTTCTCCTTGGCGTAATTGTGTATTGATATTGTTTCGAAATCCCACAGTAATTTTTTCGGACTTATACCCGAGATAGCTAATGATTAAGATATCATCAGAAGCCGCATCAATGCTATAAAAACCATCAAAATCAGTAGTAACACCTTTTGCGCTTCCTTTGATAACAATTGAAGCTCCTGGCAATGGCAAACCTGATTCGTCTAATACATGACCTGTAATTTTTCCGTAAACACGATTTTTCTTGGTGGTGTTTTGTAGCCTGGCAAGATTTTGTATGTAATTAAAATTACTCTGATTTATATCTTTAAGATTCAAGCCAAACCAATTGAAGCGTAAATAATTTTTAAAGTTTGGGATATACACTTCATTTTTAACATTGTAAAATTGACTTGAGTGTGTGGTTTTAAAATATTGACTTCTGCTAAACGGTGCATATTGACGGTTATTTTCTCTTAGCGATATGTTGGTTTTCCATTCATGGGTTTTGAACTGATCTAACGATTCGTCATACATAGAAGCCAAGACTTCAGCATTGCTGGGATTTTGTTCTAAATCGAGAATTGTAAAACGCCAAGTTTCTTGTTGTCCAGGTTGCAATCGGTTGCGAAATGTTTCTGTCTTTACGGTAAGAAATTTATAAGCATCATACAGCTCAAATGAGAATTCATCTTTATAAAAATCATTGAATTTGGTATAGCTTAGACGAATGGTATATTTGTCAGTATGTATTTTATATACAGGAACTTTTATAGTTTTTGAACCTTCTTCAATACTTGCTATCTGTGTTTTGAGGAGTTGGTCTTGATAAAAAGTTTGTATGTATACATGTAGGGTTTCATCGCGCAAAGCGGTAGCCAATTTTAAGTTTACATAGCCATCATTTTTGTAATTACTATTTACAATTTCATAGTCAAACAGGGCATTGTTGACTAAATATTTGCTGCTTTTATCGGTGATTATGAACGTTCTTTTGACAGTAACACTATCTGAAAACGATTCATTATAGGCAGTACTTTCTAAACTATAAGAACCAGGTTCCCAAGTAGTAGTGTCTAACGATACCGTCGTTTTTTTGTCAAGTGCAAAGGTTGTTTTGGCAATTTGTTTTTCTTCACGACCTCGATTCAGTTCTTCTCTGCTGTAATTGGTATGAGGAAATTGTGCTATAAACTGGTCTTTTGAGATAATTTGTTTTTCTGGAGCTGGCCAAGGACGTTTTCGGAATACGCGTGCTGCTTCTTTTAATTTGTATACTTTAACAGTTCCTGTAACGGATACGGGCACTCTATTTACATCAAACGCATACATTTTTAAGGCTAACGGTACGCCGCGTTCATTTTTTCTTGCTACATCTACTGAAAGTTTGAAACTTTGGTTGTCCACAAGGATACGCTTGGTTGCTGTTTGGGTTTCACCATTGTTATCGGTAATTTCAATTTGAATATCATATTGATAACTATACACTTCTTCAGGAGCTAGGTTTTCATAGATTTCAGTGACGAATGAAATATTAAAATTTCCCTTGTTGTCAGTAGTTGTAGTACTATCAATTATAATACTCGCTTCGGGATATTTTTTCCCTTTTGCACGTTTGTAGTAGGCAATGTTTGCCATGCGTTCCACGGTATACCGAACTTTTGCATTTGAAATAGCACTGCCCAATAATGCTTTGGCAGTTCCTGTGATGGTTACCGTATCATTGGAATGAATATTTTTGTTGAGCGGTTCTAGTTGTACCTCAAATCGCGGACGTTTGTATTATTCTACCTGAAAGTCATGATATGTATCGTAAAATTCATCAATATAATCCCAAAAAGGATGATCGTCTTCCTCATATTCATAATATTCTAACACATTAAAACTAAACCTGCCAGTCCCCGCGTTTTTAGGAATCACAAATGAGCCGCTTATAGCGCCAAACTCATTGGTTTTCAGGCGTATTTTTTTAATTTCTTGTCCAGAAGCAGCATCAATTTCAATCTCAAAAAACTCATTGGGCACTACAGAACTTATGTTGTTTTTTTCTTGTAATACAATGATTTTAAAATAGGCTGTTTGTCCAGGTCTGTAAATGCTTCTGTCCATCAAAACAAATGGTTGTGCCACCCAGCGACCTTTTTCTTTTTTTTGATTGCGATATCTGTATCCTAAAGAATTGTTAGCTTGGTATAAGGTGTCTTTGTTGAACGTAATGTATTGTGTTACGTTTGTAGTATTGATTCGCTTTGGAACTCTGGCATTGCCATAGCTATTAGTGCGTTCGGTTTGGTTGATGGTTTTTTTAGCATCACGTACATGTATTTTTACGTTAGGAATCGGTTTTCCAGTAGTACGGTGCAAAATGGTATACATTTTTTCATTGTCAAACTCCGTTTCGGTGGCTGTTAAGTTGGTTTTTTCAATAAAATCAAATGCTATTACATTATTTTTGGACTGTTCTGCGGTATTGGAAATGGCGATTAAATAGCGTCCTATGGGAAGTGACGGAATGCTTATTTCGGTCGAATGTTCATAATAGTCCTTGGGCGTATTGGTGCTTATTTTTTTAGTAAATTCTTCCTGTGCGCTGAGCAGAAAATCACCAATCAAAGAATCTCGTTTTGCAGTACTTTGTGTTCGTGCAAATTGTTGTGATACCTTATACGCTTTTACAAAAATGGTATCTACATTTCGAGTTTTTAGTTGTGCTAAAGATGCTTTGTTGGGAATGCTGTACAATTCTGATCGGAACTTGATACTCTTATATTCAATTTGTTTTTGAAGCAATTTGCATTGTATAGCACCTTCCGAATTGGGATACTTCGCAATCATTTTATTGCTAATATCCATTGCTTTTACTCGTAATTTTTCGTGCGTTTCTTTGCTTTTGCTGTAATGCTGTTTGGATATTTTATGATAGTGGTTTGCAATTTCATAACGTATCAAGGCTTCCAATGGATCGTTTGGAAATTGAGCGGCAAGTCGCTCCAAAGCATCTACATAAGGCGTATCAAATTTATGATTAGCCGTTTTAGAAATTACAAATTGCAGCCGTTGCAACACCACGTCGACAAAGGCTTCTTTTTGATCTTTGTAGATGTTTTCTAACTTTTGAAACAGATACATGGTATTGTCGTATCCAATTTCTTCTATATTGTGAATTGTAAACTTCCGTTGTAGAAATTCTGATGTCGGCGCTAAATCTTCAAGTTTGTCACTGTCATCAATTTGAAAGCGATATTGGCTGGAACTTTTATAAAAATCGAGCATATTGTAGATTAAAATATCATACAAACTCGAACGGTACTTTTTAGTTGTCGCTTTTCCGTCTAAAAAAGTCATATAGTCTTCCACGGGAAGTTGTAACAGTGCTTTTTCTTGTGCGATGGAATGTTGGAAACGTTTGTGAATTTCTTGCATAAAACGTGCAGTATTCCACAGTTGAATATCATGCGGAGTTTCATCAGAAGCTACTGTCGAACGTTTTCTGATTTTGTATTGGTACTTTATAAAATAATCGGAAAGCAATCGAGCGTATATATTCTCCAAAATGGCATTTGTGGGAAAGTTTTGTGTATCAATCTCGTTACGTACTGTTTGCAGTAAAGTAACTTCTGTATTTTCTGTGAGCAAGAGTGAAAACTTCATGCGATAGATGAAACTTTTTACAATCTGTTCAGTGTTTTGTGTTTCATTGGCTTTGCGGTTCAGTCGTTCTACCTTTTTAAATGCTGATGAAAACTTTCCTTCAATTTCTAGTGCTTCTATCTTTTTCCATTTTTTATCAAAATTGTACTGAGCAGTACTACATTGAAAACAAATCAACAGAAATAGGCAACGTGTATATATTTTTCTCATACAGACAGATGGTTAGATGGTTTCACAAATAACTACATACTACAGTAAAGTCACAACAACAGATTCGTAAACATACTTTATCAATTAGCAAACGTGCTTTTTTTAGATACATTGCTCATTTTGATTTCAATACAAAATACTATAGCTTTAGCAGACAAACCGATACCATTTACCATGAAATGCCTTCCACTTTTCTTTCTGTTTTGTACATCGTTCTGTTTAAGTCAAAAAGAGATTACCACAATAGACTTAACAGCTGTAATCGATACGATATGGAAAACAGAACAAACACCAATACGACAACGAGATGCGACAATGAAGCGCTACGGACTTGACTCAAAGGAATATGCAAGGTATCATAAAATAGTCAAGCAAAATCATACTATTAACGAGCAAAAAGTAAAAAAGATTTTAGATACTTACGGTTGGCCTTCTCGAGATATGATTGGACCAAACGGCAACTGGACGTTGTGCAATGTGATACAACATTCGGATAACAACTTTCGCATACAGTATCTTCCCTTAATGCGAAAGGCAGTCAAAGACGGGAAATTAGAAGCGCGCTTTTTGGTTCGTGCAGAAGATAGAATTGCCACCGAAAAAGGGGAATTGCAATTGTATGGTGGACAAATGAAATATTACCCAGAAACTAAAAGTTTTAATCTGTGGCCAGTATACGATCCTATCAATATAGACAAAAGGAGAGTAGCGATCGGTTTGGAGCCAATTGCAGTATTCTTAAAAAATCGATTCAATTTTGAATGGAATTTAGAAGAACAACTGCGACGTACGGAACAATTTTTAAACAATCAAAAAACTAAAGATTAGCTTACGAATACGTATCTTGTTCAAGAATTGTTTTATTAGTATATGAAAACTTTACTCTTCTTTTTTCTCTGTTGCTTTTTTGCTTTCGCGAACATACACGCGCAGGAATTTACAAAACCGACGATGGCTTCTCCTGAAGAAACGTTCTACACCTATTTAGACAACAAATACATTTCTGATCCGACGCAATACAATGGAAACATCAAAAAAGTAGTGCGTACGTTTACACAATATGAACAAGGAATGGATCCTAAAACCATAGAAAAAGTGTTTATCTATTTAGACAAAAAGAATACACGTACAAAAACAGTAAAACGCTATTATCAGTACGGAATTGAAGACGTCAAAGAGGAAATAGACCATTTGGAAACTCCAACAGCAACTACACAACAACAAGGCGATCTTACCATTAAAACCATTACAGAAGAACTTTTAGAAGCTATAGACATGACCATTGAGCAAAAAGGAGACGATCATTACGTGTATCAAAACGACTTGCTGATTGCTTTTTACAATAACAACGATAGTATTTCATACACGTATGATTCCAAGAAAAGACTCATTACCAAAAGATGTTTTGAAAGTTTCCTATCAGATGATTTTGAAGAGCAAGAAGATGGTTCATATATACAATGGCGTTCTGCATTTACAGAGCGATCTTTAGAGAAATTATATTATAAAAATGATTTGCCCGCGAGAAAAATTATCTATGATAAGTTTAGCGAAGTGATAGACATTTACAAAAAGAAATACACCTACGCACAAAACAAATCGCTCCTTAAATTTGAAACAGAGTACAAACGCTATTTGTATGACATGTATGAGGAAAGCGTTCCCATAGATCAGCAGGAATACGATACTTTTCCGAAAGTGACGACCAAGGACAGTATCCAAATAGGAACATTTCAATATTCAAAAACAAATAAAATCACTTCGTATCAAAGAGCAAAAGGGGAAGAAAAAGAAGCCTATACTATTACATACAACGACAATGATTTAATGCACTTGGTTGAAGGAACACTTACCTTTTATCGAAAAGGCAGACTCGTTTCATTACCAATTGAATACGAATATATGTATGACGAAAAAGGAAATCCCAAAACAGTCTTAACATATTACTTTCTTGGTGGTGAAAAATTAATTGACAACAAAGTCACGTTTGAGATTGAATATGAGTGAAACCCAATGTTCAGGAGTCCAAAGACGAAGTGAACGTTGCAGGTTGAAGGCAAAGCAAAAATGAAAAAATGAAATACCTATATATATGTATGTTATGCTGCTTTATAAGTTGTGCAACAGAACCCAAACCAATAGATATTTGCTATCCTGACAAAGGGATTAAAACAGCAAAATCTTATAGTGAAAATGATCCAGAAAACTATTATTTGATACATTACGATGAAGAAGGACATCCTAAGAAAGAAACACTAACGAGGATGAAACGAACGTATGAGCATGCCTATAAGAATGATACATTATTGTATACAATTATTACAAATTTAGATCGAGGTCAATATTATGATGAAAAACCTGATTCTGATTATATAGATACGCTTTTTGTGACAAAATTTGAAAAGGATCCTAGAAAATATGTATATGTTGAAATGGAAAGCAAATCAGGCTTTCGAACTGAATTCACTTCTGTTGATTGCAGAAAAGAATCCTTAGTTATGCGTATGCGGAAAGACAAAATACAAGACATAGACGTATTGAAAGAGGATGGGCA
>JBCCLS010000073.1:0-9378 GCA_039026835.1 Bacteroidota bacterium
CCGAAGCCCTGAGAAATAACTAGAACCAGAGGTGGCTTGTCGCGAATGTTCCCAGAGAACAAAGATGTCATAAAAGCGTACATCAAAAAAAATAGATTGAAAGTAACTAGAGATAAAGATATGATACAAATTTTTACATTTATCAATACGTTGAAGTAAAAAGTACTTCCAAACAAATAGAAAAAGCATTAAATCAATTGGTTTAATGCTTTTTTTGTGCGTAAAACCAACAAAATCAATTATTTATTGGCAAAAAGTAGTTTGATAATTTCATCAGTATTTGATTTTTTGTAACTTTAAGAAACATAAAACCCAAAAAACTGTATTATGAAAACAAATTACAACAAAACCACAGTTAGAAAATTAGTTTTCCTCGCAGCATTTTCGCTGCTTTTTGCTTTTCAAGTAAATGCGCAACAATGTAGTGGAGGAAGTTACCGAGGAGAATTACCAGCAACCGATGTTACAGATTATGGTTTGCGTGCTTCTTTAAATTTTGATAATGATGCCACTGCAGCGCTCGTAAAAAGTCAAGGAATTTCATATGGACCCAATACCATGGGATCGCCATATACACAACCTGCGTTTGCGACTGCAAATATTGCGCCTATCGGAAAAGTATATCTAGTACGCTACAATGCATTATTTGACGAGATGGAAGTAAAAGCTGCTG
The DNA here is from genome assembly GCA_039026835.1 of Bacteroidota bacterium. Lineage (GTDB taxonomy): Bacteria > Bacteroidota > Bacteroidia > Flavobacteriales > Flavobacteriaceae > Kordia. Next base: position 674 of record JBCCLS010000073.1, read on the forward strand.
AGAGTGAAGACATCATGGTCATTTCAAAAAAGAAAGATTATGTCATCAATCAGCATTCAAAAAACATTACGTACAGAGTGTTGGAAAAAGTTGGAAGTGAAAAAGAAAATGATTTAGGCTACTATATTAGTCTAGAAGACAACAACAACATTTCTTTATACAGAAAACAATGCAAAAAGCTGGTAAAACGCGACCAACCAACCTATGGTGGGACAGCGTCTACAGTCACTGCCGAATTCAAAGACATGCAATGCGAATTCTACATTGAAAAAGCACACAATGGACAAGCAATTAGAGTTCCAAAAAGAAAGAAAGAATTTCTAGCATTGTTTCCAGAAAAAGCAGATTTAATCAGTTCGTATATCAAAGAACACCGTCTCAAACTCAACAAAGAAAAAAGTTTGAAGAAACTCGTTAAGTACATCAATACAATCTAAATAATAAACGAACAAACTGAAAAGCCCTTTCTGTGAGAAAGGGTTTTTTTACTGCCAAAAATCAGATGAACTTGCACATAAAAAAATGGGGAAAGTACGTTGCTTGGTTGTTTGTGTTGTTAATTGTTGGCATTGTGAGTTGTAACCTGTATGTCGAATTTTCCACTCAAGGAAAAACATTCAACAATACTGCAGACATTCCTGAAAATAAAGTCGGACTCTTACTTGGAACCTCAAAATATCTTCGTAGTGGACAAATCAATCTCTTCTACCAATACAGAATCAACGCTGCGGTACAGCTATACAAATCTGGAAAAGTAGCGTATATCTTAGTCAGTGGCGACAATGGAAGTACGTACTATGACGAGCCTACAACCTTCAAAAAAGATTTAATTGCTGCAGGAATTCCAGAAGATAAAATCGTGCTAGACTATGCAGGTTTTCGCACGTTAGATTCTGTGATTCGGAGCAAAGAAATCTTCCAACAAGAAAGCATTACTATCATTTCGCAGCAATTCCATAACGAACGCGCCATTGCTATCGCAAATGCAAAAGGAATCAACGCAGTTGGATTCAATGCAAAAGATGTTGGTGGCAACAGTGGTTTTAAAGTAAAACTCAGAGAAACCTTGGCGCGTGTTGCCATGTGTATGGACTTAATTTTTGGAACACAGCCTAAATTTCTTGGTGAAAAAATTACCATTCAATAACCCTATTTCTCCATAGAATAATCAGTATTTTTGCACCATGAAAGATGAAATAATCATTTCACGAGGAAACAAACCTCTTTGGCAAAATATAATAGCTGCACTTTTCTGTGCACTCACAATAACCGCCATCTTTCTACTTTTCTATAATTTTAATACGCAGACAAAGCAAGAAAGCATCCAAAAAATAATGGCGATCATATGTGCTATTGGTCCTGCTTTGTATTACACGATTTCCAAAACACATCATTTTGATTTTAAAAATAGATTATACAAGCGCGAATACTCTTTTTTAATCTTTAAAAAGGGAAAATGGGAACCGTTGCCAGCATTGGAATATGTCTCTGTATTTGAAAAGCGAATGAATCTATACGAAGTGAATGTATGGTACAAAGACAATCAGCATTTTAAAATTTATACCTTATTTGAAAAAGAAGAAGCCATCAGCGTTGGAAAGCAGTTGGCAAAATACTTACAATTGGATGTATTGGACGCTACAGTTGCAAATGATTCAAAATGGATTGATGTATGAGTATACCCCAAAAAATACAGGCAAAACTACAATACCGCAAACAAAATAACAGTTTGCGAAGTTTGCCCATTGCAACCAATCAGATAGACTTTTCCTCTAATGATTACTTGGGATTTGCGCGTTCGAAAAGCATATTTGAAAGAGCGCACCAACTTCTAGTCGATCAGAAACTACAGCAAAATGGTGCAACAGGTTCACGTTTGTTGTCAGGAAATCATGCACTATATCATGAAGTAGAAGCACAACTTTGCAAATTTCATAATTCGGAAGCAGCATTGCTTTTTAATTCTGGGTATGATGCTAATATTGGTTTCTTTTCTGCTGTGCCACAACGCGGCGATATTATCTTTTACGATGAATTCATTCATGCGTCCATACGAGATGGAATCGGCATGAGTAATGCAAAATCATACAAATTCAAGCACAACGATCTGGAAGATTTGCAATCCAAAATTCAAAAAGTACAACGAACCAACATTACAGATCGGGAAATTTATATCGTCACGGAATCTGTATTTTCTATGGATGGTGATTCGCCAAATCTAAAATCATTGGTTGCACTTGCAAAACAGCTCCATTGTTACACAATTGTGGACGAAGCGCACGCATTGGGTGTTTTTGGTGCGAATGGACAAGGATTGCTACAAGAATTAGCGCTAGAAAATGAAGTCTTTGCCAGAATCTGTACGTTTGGAAAAGCACTAGGTTGTCACGGAGCTGTAATTTTGGGGAGCGACACCTTAAAGCAGTATTTAGTTAATTTTGCGCGTAGTTTTATCTATACCACAGGATTGTCTCCACATGCCATTGCAACGATCAAAATAGCGTATGATGAGCTTGAAAAAACTAACGAAATACAACATTTACGTCAAAATATACAAAGCTTTCAAGAAGCAACTAAGCAACTCAATTTCATCGCTGGAAATTCGGCAATACACTGTTGTATCTTTCCTGGAGAAATCAATGTCATACAAAAAGCAAGAGCAATACAAGCAGCAGGTTTTGATATAAAACCCATTATATCGCCCACAGTGCCTGCTGGGAAAGAACGGTTACGCTTCTGTCTGCATTCTTACAATACAGAAACAGAAATTAAAGCAGTTGTCAACGCGTTAAAAACAGTTATGTCATGAAAAATGATTTCTACACAATAGCTACTTTTGAATATTCTGCGGAAGCGCAAGTCATGAAAGGACGGTTTGAGTCGCAAGGAATTGAAGTCTTTCTAAAAGACGAATACACAATTGATACCGATCCATTGGTAAGTCATGCAATTGGTGGTGTAAAATTGCAAGTGCATTTACAAGACAAAGAAGCTGCTATTGAATTATACAATGAGCTACGTGATTATGAAAGAGACAGACAAGGAAACCGAATTATATGTGTTAATTGTCAAAGCAATCGTGTAGTCATCGCGCCACCAAAAAAGAGTTTGTACTATCTATTATTTCCATTCATGGAACCAAAGCGCTATCAATGTATCGATTGTCATACTATTTTTAAAAGTAAATAATCGAAGAAGCCAGAAAAAATAAGTTACGCTAAGAAAAAAGAATTTAATCAATGCAAAAAAAAATATTTGTCACAGGAATTTCAACGGAAGTTGGAAAAACAGTCGCTGCTGCCATCCTTACAGAAGCCTTAGCGGCCGATTATTGGAAGCCTGTCCAAGCGGGTGATCTAGACAATTCCGACAGTCATAAAATTGCACGATATATTTCCAATCAAAAAACAACAATTCACCCAAACAGCTATGCGCTCAACACGCCAATGAGTCCGCATGCTTCTGCTGAAATTGACAAAATTACCATCTCATTAGAAACCATTCAAGAGCCAACGACTGACAATGATTTGGTGATTGAAGGCGCAGGTGGTATTTTAGTGCCGTTAAACGATACAAATACAATTTTGGATCTCATTAAGCCGGAATATCATGTCATTGTAGTGTCGCGTCATTATTTGGGAAGTATCAATCATACACTATTAACGGTAAACTTTCTCAAAGCAAAAGGATATAACGTGTCTATTATTTTCAGTGGCGCAGCACATCCAACCACAGAAGAAATTATCCAAAAAATGACAAATGTACCTATATTAGGTCGTATTGATGAAGAACCGTATTTTGATCAAAATGTAATTCGTGAATATGCAGAAATGTTCAAATCAACGCTATGATAAATTTACAAGAAAGAGATAAAAAACACCTTTGGCATCCGCTCACACAGCACAAATCGCATCCAAATCACATCGCGATTACGCATGCAAAAGGCGCTGTTTTATATGACGAAGATGAAAATGAATACATCGACGGAATTGCTTCGTGGTACACCTGCGTATATGGACATTGCAATCCGTATATCATTGATAAAGTTACTGCGCAAATGCAGCGTTTAGATCATGTGGTATTTACTGGTTTTACGCACAAACCTGCGGTAGAACTTTCGGAAAAACTCATGGAAATATTGCCGTCCAACCAGGAAAAACTATTCTTTTCTGACAATGGTTCCACTGCCATTGATGTTGCGATAAAAATGGCATTGCAATATCATTTCAACAATGGTGAAAAGCGCGGAAAAATCATCGCGTTGGAAAACGGTTTTCATGGAGATACTTTTGGTGCGATGTCAGTGTCAGGATTGTCTGTTTACAACGGACCGTTTGAAGAATTCTTTATTGACGTTGCGCGAATTCCAGTGCCAAATGCAGAAAATTTAGAAGCTGTAAAAGCATTATTTACTCAATTAATAACTACACACAATGTTGCAGCGTTTGTATACGAACCGTTGGTGCAAGGCGCAGCAGCCATGCAAATACACAAAGCAGCACATATCAATGAAATCCTGAAAATTGCCCAAGAGCATCACGTAGTGACCATTGCAGACGAAATTATGACAGGTTTTGGGAAAACGGGAAAAAACTTTGCTTCTGAATTTATAGAAACACAACCAGACATTATGTGCTTGTCAAAAGCACTCTCAGTAGGAATGGTGCCGATGGCCATTACGAGTTGTAGTGAGAAAATTTACAATGCATTTTATGCTAATGATATCAAAAAAGGATTCTTTCACGGTCATACCTATTCAGGGAATCCGGTTGCTTGTAGTGCCGCTATAGCGGGAATTGAACTCTTACAATCTGAGGAAATACAGGCAAATTTGCAACGAATTGAAGCATCGCACAGAAAATTTAATCAAGAAATACAACAACATCCAAAAGTGGCTTCTACGCGACAACAAGGACAAATTTTTGCACTTGATTTAAACATTGAAATGGAACGTTATGGAAACTTACGTGACAAGCTTTTTAACTCGTTTATGAGCAAAGGTGTATGTTTGCGTCCACTTGGAAATACCATCTACATTTTGGCGCCTTACATCACTACAGATGCACAATTGGCACACATCTATCAAGCCATTCGTGAAACGATTGATGCACTCTAGTCACAGCAATACGCTTTTAACTTTTTTTGATTCGTCTTTGCGAGTATTACGCACAAAGACGAATCAAATTCCAATTTAATTACAGTATAATGGATCTAAACTATTCAATCGTGGATTGGTACGATTGGACGGTACAGGACTAGGACCTTCGGTAGGTTCGTGGTAAGCACTGGAAGTTTTCACAGTGGTATCACCAGTTGTATCGTCGTTATTGTGTCCTCCGAACAATTTATACACTGAAATTACGGACTTTTTTAAAACTAATTTTTTGTGATGCATACGTTTCATGGCATTTTTTTTAAATGGTTCAACTTTAAATTCATCAACGAAGAAAGATAATTCTAAAAAAATGTCCTAAAAGTTACTATCGATTTTCATAAAAACCGTACAAGCTTTTCATGAAAACCGCACATATTGCCTTGTATTGCGCTAAAAAGCAGTCTAGTTTTGAGTATTATTAAATCAAAAAATTAGATATCATGAAAAAACAAACAGTTAAAAATTTATCGTTAAACAAGAAAGCCGTATCCAAGTTACAAGTCGAAAATGTATCAGGCGGTTTTGAACCTGATGAAACCGTTACACAGACTTTTGTGTGGCCATTGCCAATTTGTAATTGTCCAGCTCCGTCAAGGTTTAGAGACATTAGAAGTCTGTGTTTGTGTCTGTAAACACATTGTGTCAATTTCTTTAAAGTTTAATCAAAAATTACAAAATCATGTTACAAAACATTTTAAAAGTAAAAGGTGTTGCGCCTTTATCAAAGAAAACGCAACAACAGATTACGGGAAGTCTTGGATTTCCTGTGCCGTCTAATTGCAACGGAGTTTTTTGTCCGACAAACTGCCATTGTGTATCTGCTTACAATTCGTATTGTGTATTTACAAGCGGTACCAAAAAAGGACAGTTTTGCGCAGCATTGTAAATGGGAGAAGAGTCGCTGAAAAGCGGCTCTTTCACTTGTAAACTCAATCAAATGTACCTGGAAAGTAACGCTCTATTTTTATGAAAATCGTATAAGTTTTTCATAAAAATCGTACATATTGGTTTGTGTCACCTTAAAATGCAATCTAGTTTTGGGCCATTATTAAAGCAAAATTAGATCATGAAAAAAAAGAACCTAAAAGCGTTATCACTAAACAAAAGTAAGATTTCTAACTTGGTAAAAGGAGGAACGAATGTTGATACGCAGACCACAATTGTCTCACTTATATTAGGATGTCCGCCAAATGGAACGACAAGCAAAAATAATTGTGGAGGAAGTATTACAGATGCTACATTGATACCAACCTGTGCAGATGGTTGTACAAGAGCTACGGTAGAATTATCATACTGTAATAATGGAGTGCCAGACAGTTGTCAGTCTGTACAAGCATGTGCATAATTAGATTTCAAAAAAAGAAGCTGTCTCTAGGAAACAGCTTCTTCTTGGTTGATAAAACAAAATATTATTATGCGCAAACATCTGCATCTTCACTTAAATAAAGCGGATAAATAGGATTTTGGGTAGGATCGAGATAGGCACTTGAATTTGTTTCATGAATTGTCTGATCGGTTGTTACGGTATCAACATTGTCGCTATGTGTAGCTGTATTAGCCGTACCATAAATTGTATATGCAGCAATTGTAATTTTTTTCAATGCGAGTTTTTTAGGAATCATACTTTTCATAAGTTTTTTAAGTTTAAAAATCACGCAAATTACCTCAAATTCCATTTGAAATGCCAACATTAGCTACCGATTTTTATAAAAATAGATACTTTCTTTAAAGTGTAAGTTAAAGATTATCAAGGCTTTTGATGTAATAGGATGGATTAAAGCCTGTACGCTTCTTAAATGCCTTCGCAAACGACTCGGATTTCTTAAAGCCAATCTCTTCTGCAATAGATTGAATAGTGTACGAGCGCAATTTTTTATCATCTTTCAATGCATTTAATACATAATCAATGCGCATGTCAATCATATATTCTGAAAATGTTTTCTTCTTATACTGATTGATCACTTTTGATAAATAACTGGAATTGGTATTGCATTTTTTTGCAAGAGTTGAGAGATTGTATTTTTTATCAAGGAAAAATAATTTTGCTTCTAGTTTTGCCAAATTGTCTAAAATTTTCGCTGCTTTTTCATCTGATAGCACATATCCTTTAGGCGACACATCAAGGGTTGATACTTCTTTTTCTTTCAATGCTTCGATGACTGAATGAAACTTGGCTAATTTTACCTTTTGACGGTTTCGATAATACACAAAAAAGAGAATGGCGCCAATCACCACCAAAACAATAGCAACAATGGCTTGTGAAAAATAATTTTTAAATAAATTGGAAGTTTCTTCTGCCTTGTCTGCGCGATATTCAACATTCTTTAAATCGTACTCTTCAAAAATGGTTTTATACAATTCAAAACGTCGGTCTGTACTCAAATCTTTGCGTTCAATATACTGATCGTAGACTTCGGTTGCTTTCTCATGATTGCCTAATTTCACATAGGTTTTTGCCAACCATTGATACGTTTCGTCCAATCCAACAAAATTCAATTCTTTTTCCTGAATCATTTGATCAGTTTGTGCAAAATACTGCAAAGCGTCTTCAAACTTTTCCAATCCAAACAAACATTTTCCTTTATCAAGCCACAAAAAAGGCGTGATCAAATGCAACTCTTTATGACTTGTAGAAATTGTCAAAGCTTCATCTAATTTTTCTAATGCCTTTTCATATTGTTTTTGAGCGGTATACACATTTCCTGTGCCACCAATAGCAATGCATTTTCCAGAAAGATAATCTGTTGATGTACTCAATTGTAAACTCTTGGTATACAAGGCAATTGCACGATCGTACATCACTACATCTGTGTAAGATTTGGCCGTATTATTCAACATCTTTGCGAAGCGAATCTTCAAAAAACGTGAATCAGATTTTATATTGATCAAAGAATCATACGAATTAATAATCTTATCAAACTTTGCCAATGCTTCGGTGGTTTTTCCAACTTTAAGTTTAATAGTCGCAATATCAAACTCCAGTGTGAGTCTATTGCTGATAGTACCTGTAATTCGCATCACATCATACGCTTTCAAATAAAAATCTAGCGCTTCTGTATACTTTGATTCTATATAAAAAGTAGCACCTTTGGCGTGAAAAAAAGAACCAAGCAAAGAATCTTTTTTGCTTAGTTGTGCAAATACAATGGCACTGTCAATAGTGCTGTGTGCGTTGGCATATGACTTAAATTTTCGGTAAATACGATGTTTCAAATAATACGATTGTGCTATAAAGCTCGTATCTTTTTGTGCCTTTGCTGCATTTAGAAGTGCATCAATATATGGAGTAATATTTTTTGTAGTATTTAGGTGTTCTTTGACAAATGCATACTGCTCAGAGATATTTTTTTCTTTGAAAACGGCCAAGGAATCTTGCGGATTTGCCATCGCAAAAAGTGGAATACAAATGAAAAATAAAAACGTTCGAATATTCATAAATGGAACGATTTCCCGTCTCAAATACGAGCTTTGGCCACGAGTTTATATGCGATTTGCGGTATGGAGCTGCCGCTGAATCGTGTTGCCGCCTCTGCTATATCTGCAATTGAGG
>JBCCLS010000074.1:0-9377 GCA_039026835.1 Bacteroidota bacterium
AAAAAAACTTGTGCCGAAGTGCTGCCCAAACCTGTAGTGATTCCGTTTGCTACTGAAGTTGCTGTATTTTATTATGGATTCATCTATTGGAAACGTAGAAAATTAGCCGAAAATGAATTTAGCTATCACAAAGAAAGTAGCTCACTTGCCTTGTTTTTTGTGTTGATACTCATTGTTGGAATCGAAATTGTTCCTATTCATATCCTATTGGCAAAATGGAGTGAAGTTGCTGCGTGGATTCTCACCATTTTGAGTGCCTACTCTGGATTGCAAATTTTTGGATATGCAAAATCACTCATGAAACGTCCAATTGTTATTGAAAATGACACTTTGATATTGCGTTACGGAATCGTTCAAGAAGCTGAAATCCCGTTGTGGGATATTAAAGAAATTACTCTATCAAGTAAAGATTTAGACAAAGAAGAAAAAATCGCAAAACTTTCATTATTAGGCGAATTAGAAGGTCATAATGTACTTATTGAAACCAATAACGAACATACACTACGCGGTTTATTCGGCAGTAAAAAAACATTCACCAAAATTGCGATGCATGTAGATACACCTGTAGATTTTAAGAAATATATTGAAGATTTGATTGCTCAAGAAACCTTGTAAAATAAAATTTTAATCAATCTAATCGTAACACTGAAATAAATTTAGTGTTGTCTTCGGTTTCACATGAAATTTAAGCACATAATGAGATGCTGTATCAAGTTCAGCATGACAAAATATTTTCATTTTCAAATCATCAAATTATACATCAAAAAATCAATCTTCAATGAGCTCCCACATTTTATCAGCGTTTAAACGGAAGCTTCCTACATAGTCAAAATTGCACTGATTTGGTGCAATGATCGATAAAAAAGGTTGTTGATACTTGTCACGATACAAATGGTAAATTTCACCCACAATAGGTTCAAAGTTGAACTTTGCACTGTAAATTAAATTGTTGTATTCAAACTTTTCCATCAACGCGTCGTATTCTGCTTTCAGTTCATCATAACGCGCTTTGACTTGCTTGTTGACTTTATCAATGTTGACATTTTTCCAAGTAACAGTATCGGGCGTCGTAATTACGGGCGCACCTACATTGGTTGCATACGGTTTTAAAGCCGCATCGTAGCTATTGCTTTCTACATCAAAAACAACATTATCTGGTTTTTTTTCTTCTTCTTGCATAACTTCAATTTCTTAGGTGCAAAGTTCTATAATCGAGTATTTTTTTCCAATACATTTTTGTTAAGTTTCTCAATAATCTAAAATAAGCTGGTTTGCAACCATAGATTTTGAAACTTATTATTAGCATCATAACGTTCGGCTTGCAATTGTACATTAAACGTTCGGTCACGTGGATCGTTTCCAACACCTGAAACATACAACCAATTTCCGTAGTTGCTATGCACATCATAATCAAGCAAAAGCGATTCAAAATACGCGGCGCCAACACGCCAATCAAGTGCTAACGTTCTGGCAAAGTACGAAGCTACGTTTTGGCGACCGCGGTTGCTCATCCATCCGGTATGTTTGAGTTCGAGCATGTTTGCGTTTACAAATGGTTCAGCCGTTTCGCCATCAATCCATTGTTGAATTGCCCGTGAATTACTGCTCCATTCATACGATTTGTGCAAAATACCTTCCAATTTGAAGATATCGTTTCCGTGTTTTAGAGAAATATATTTGAAAAAGTCGCGCCAAATCAACTCAAAAATCATCCAATACGTTGATTGGTTTTTGGTAATTCGGGACTCGTATTTTTTTACTTCATGATAAATTTTTCGTGGAGACAAACTTCCATTGCCCAACCAAGCTGAAAACTTAGAACTATAATCTTTCCCTACCAATCCATTGCGTGTTTTTTTATAATATGACAACTTTTTGGTATTCCATGAATAATCATGCAAACGTTTCAATCCTGCAGTTTCGCCGCCTTTAAACGGAAATGCAGTACGTGCGTCATACTCGATAGACTCCAATCCTAAATTGGCTAATGTTGGGACTTTCGTAAGATTGGTTACACGATTCTTTTCTGGCATTTTAGCAACCGTTTCCAGATCGCGAATGCTTGCATATTTTTCACTTTTTTTACGAAACGCCGTAAAGACTTGCGGAATGCTATCAATCGTCATTGGAATGTCTTCCGGATGGTATAAAAACTGATCGTACGTTTCTACCCAATTCACAACATTGGGAATGGCTGCCTGAACAGTTTTGGAAACCTTCACCTCTTCTGAAGTCCATTCTTTTTGTGAATAGATCGCAGTTATATTGTGAATATCTACGTATTTTGGCAGTACATTTTCAGGTTTGTCCAAATGGATAAACAACGGAATGTTCAACGCATCCAATTGCTTTTGCAAATCTGCTACAGTTTCTATTAAAAATTGTGCGCGATATTTTCCAGTTTTTACAAATCCGAAACGATCTTTTTCAAAGTGACGCGGATCAAAACAATAAACACCCATCACAAAGCTGTTCTCCTTAGCAGCTTTTACCAACGAAATTTGATCGTGCACACGCAAATCATTTCGAAACCATACCAATCCTGTCTTAGTCATTCTTCTTTCTGTTTTTATTTCGGCGACAACGTTCACTACAATACTGAACTTCATCCCAAACACGTTCCCACTTTTTTCGCCATGTAAACGGGCGTTCACACACTTTACATACCTTAGTTGGGAGATGTGCCTTTTTCATAATTATTTTTTTGTTTAACAAATATACAAAATGATTAAACAAAAATATTTTTATAGTGTAAAATTGTATCTTTATTTACTAATTTGAAATCATTATGAATATCAAATATACGCTTGGCGCGATTGTCTCTATTCCGCTATTGCCACTGCTCTACTTTCAGGGAAAACGAATTCGAAAAACCATTCCCAAACTGCCGGAAGCTTCTGGAATTGAAGGTGTTCTTGATACAGGAAGCCAACAATCGTTTCAATTGATTACCATTGGCGAAAGTACCATTGCAGGTGTTGGAGCAAAATTTCATAAAACTGCCTTTACAGGGACATTAGCAACCGAACTTGCCAAACAAATTCCCGCCAATATTTCATGGAAAGTTTATGCAAGAAGCGGATACAACGCCCAACAAGTAAAAGAGAAAATCATCAAGCATATTGTAGAAACACCTGTAGATTTGATTGTGATTGGTTTGGGTGGAAATGACAGCTTTGAACTCCATTCTCCCAAACGTTGGAATAAAGATGTGAGATCGTTGATTGCTCGTATTCGTGAAAACTATCCAACGCCACCAATTGTGTTCATTAACATGCCGCCGATCAAGGAATTTACCGCATTTACAGGCGCAATTAAGTTTGTCATTGGAAATTTGGTATTACATCTTGGAAAAGAACTTGAAAAAGTAGTCAAAGAGTATGACAATGTATATTATTATGCCAAAGCCTTGCAATACGACGATATGATTTCACGCTTAGAAGTAGATGCCAAACCTGCTGACTTTTTCAGTGATGGCGTGCATCCATCTGAATTGGCGTATCAAATATGGGCAAAAGACGTTGCTGCTTTTATTGAAAGAGAAAACATTTTATCGAGTCACACATGAATGAGAAAAAACTAGTAGAAATTATTCATCACTACAAACAACATAGAGCTGCACATCCAGAAACGTGGTTGTTACATTGTGCGCAACAAAACTCTCTGGAAGAAGCTATTTACGAAGCTGCCACTGCACGAAATCATGAAGGAAAAAAGAACAAACACCAATGGCGCTTAAAGAATATTGATCTTGAAAAGTTTGCAGTACAATTGGTAGACAAAGCAGATGAAATCCGAAAATGTACTTCTTTTGATGAATTGTTGGACAAAGTACAACGATATAAAATTAATGGTATTGGTATTTTGACAGTGTATGATACGGCAGAACGCATTGGCGCCTATCTAGATGTATATCCTGATAAAATTTACTTGCATGCTGGTGTTAAAGTGGGCGCAGAAAAGGTTTTGGGAATGCCGCTCAACAAAGAATTTATACACAAAGAAGACTTGCCAGAAGCGTTTCAACAACCTGATTTACATTGTGGTGCCATTGAAGATATTTTGTGCATGTACAAAGACAGTTTTGATGACGAAAACGAATCATTCATTCCTAAGTTTTTCCCACATAGTGGATTTAAAAAGAAAAAGTCTTCATGCTAACGTTGAGTTGCGTATCAAAGCAGTTAAATATCCAACAAATTCACACGTATTTTTTTAGCATAGGTGTACAAAGTTTGCTACTTTAGAATCCGCATTTCAAAAAATTGTTCTATGTACTTTAAATATCTTTTTATTCTTGTTTTTACAGCATTATTAGCAACTTCTTGTGCCAATGAAAATGACAGTGTGACGTTGGTAAAATCGTTTTTAGAAGCGCGAAATAGTTACGATGCAGAAACACTGCGCGAATTGACTGTGGAAAGCTATCAAGAATTGTTTAAAAATGATCTTATCGAAATAAAAAGTCAAGAAGAATTTTTAACACATTTGGAATGGGCTAAAGAATTAAGTTCTAAAACTACCATCAAAGAAGTAATTTCTTCCAATGCTGCCAATGTCGTCGTGATTGAAGAAAGTAAGAATTATATTGATGAAGCGCTTAAGAGACAACCACGAAATTTTCAAACTACGTATTATCTGAAAGATGGTAAAATTGTAAAACAAAGTTTTGACAATGCACCCGATGAAAAGTTTGACATCCGCGCTAACGATGTGTTGTATGGAAACTTTGAACGCTTCTGCAAAGTACACAAAATTCCGCTTTCATGGGAACCTACAAAGGAAGACGGAGCGATTCTGAGAAAAGCGTTAGAAAAATATGCAAATCGAGAGGAATAGTTGTAACTTTAGGTTGATTTTGCAATCAACACACACCTATTCAACATGTTAAAAAGTAAAGAAGAACCCGTTTTTCTATCTGAAAAGGCAAAAAAACTGCTGCCTACTATTGATTTTGCAGATACATTCTCAACTACAAATCACACAGATTCTATTCAGGAAATTACCCTGAAAATTTTCAACACAGCTCCAAGTTGGGTAAAATTTCTATTTAAAATTCGAAACAGCATTGTTCAAGTGTTTGGTATAAAAACCAGTATTCCCAAAGCATATAGTACAGATGTTAAAGTAGGCGGAGCTATCAAATTTTTTAAAATTTACGACATCGCGCCAAGCGAAATTATTTTAGGAGCCAATGAAAATCACCTCAACTTTCGGGCAATTGTTTCCAATACTAGCGCAACTGCACACAATATCAAAGTAACAACGTTGGTCGCCTATAATAACCGAATGGGAAAAACATACATGCGACTCATCAAACCGTTTCACAAATGGATTGTAAAACGAATGGTTTCGCAAGCATTTCAACAGCCAGAAAAAAATAATTAAAAAAAATTATAAAATATGTCCTCTTTTGTCTTTTATAAAACGTCTTAAGAACATAACAACAATGAAGTGATGAAAACTTTTGTATAAATCACTTCACTTAAAATTACACTATTATGAAAGAATTTATGATGATTTTCGTCGGAGCAGATTACGCTGATTTAGGGCTTTCGCCAGAAGAATTACAACACCGAATGGGCAAATGGTTTGCGTGGGACAACAAAATGCAAGCTGCCGGTATCAATCGTGGTGGCAATGCTTTGAATCCACAAATTCGAAGAATTGTTGGAGAAAATCGTACTGTGACCGATTTGACATCTGCCGAAGTCAAGGAAATTATTGGCGGTTATTATGTTGTGCTTGCCAAAGATTTTGACGAAGTAGAAGCCATTGCACAAGATTTCCCAGATTACGATTTGGGCGGAACTGTGGAAATTAGAGAAATCACCGTTTTTGAAGATCACCAATAATGGAACACAAACTCATAGATCATTTATTCCGCCATCACAGCGGAAAAATGGTCTCTGTGTTGACGCGAATTTTTGGACTTGCTCATTTAGAAACCATTGAAGATGCTGTACAAGATACATTTATAAAAGCAAGTATTGCTTGGCGACAACAACTTCCTGAAAATCCTGAAGCTTGGCTCACCAAAGCCGCAAAAAACCGCGTGTTGGACATTTTTAGAAAGCTCAAAACAGGCAAAAATGTAGTATCCAATTTACAACAGAGTCGCGATTTTATTGCAGTAAACGATCTATTTTTAGATGCTGAGATAGAGGATGCGCAACTGCGCATGATTTTCACCGCTTGTCATCCTGAGTTGGATCCGCGCGATCGGATTTCCTTTGCGTTAAAAACGGTTTCAGGATTTAGCATCAAAGAGATTGCTTCTGCCCTATTGACCAAAGAAGAAACAGTAAAGAAACGTTTATTTCGCGCTCGAAAAATCATTCAAAAGGGAACGATCAAATTTCACATCCCGCAAGGAAAGCAATTGCCTCCACGACTCGAAAGCGTGATGGAAGTCTTATACTTAATCTTCAACGAAGGATTTCACTCCAACACACAACAACAATTAATTCGCAAAGATTTATGTGGCGAAGCTATGCGTTTGTGCAAAATGCTCCTTAAACACAAACGCACACAAAGTTCGGCAGTATATGCATTGTTTGCGTTGATGTGTTTTCATGCAGCACGCTTGGATGCAAAGATCAATTCATCCAATGAAATTCTCGATTTAAAACAGCAAGATCGCAGTTTGTGGCATTTTCCACTAATCAAACTAGGAAATACCATGATGCATAAAGCGGTCGTAGACACCGAATATTCCTGTTACCACTATGAAGCTGCCATTGCTGCTGAACATTTACGCGCAGCTACATTTGACGAAACCGATTGGACTAAAATTTTATATTGGTATGAATGTTTGTATGACATGCAACCGATTCCTATTCATATATTAACGATGGCAGTAGTGTGTTTGCAAAACCTAGATTTTACCAAGGCAAAACACTATTTAGACCAACTGCAACCAAGTGATTTGCAACAGCGCAGTTATTTGTATTACGGAACACTTTCGGACTATTTTTATGCCACAAAAAACCTCAACCAAGCTCTCAAACAGCTCGATATGGCACTTGACACTGTAACAAATTCACTTGAAAAAGAACATTTACAGAAAAAAAGAGTGCGACTTCAAAAACAAATACCTTAATATTCTGTAAAAATCAAAAGAAAATCGTAGGTTTATTGCACACATTAATACCCTGATTATGAAATTTTCACAAGTATTTCTTTCCCTATTTCTTATTGCAACTACGTATTTCGCGCATGCACAACAAACAGATCCGACAAAAGCACCAAAAACAAATTTGGTAGTAACCATCAATGGAAAAGAGTATAAAATGTCTGAAGGACAACAAGTACTCAGAGACGGAAACCTCATTTCTGTAAAATTTGCAGACTACAAGATTTTTGACAATGGAAGCATTCGCTTTGAATATCCTAGACATTTTTCATTTGAATATGAGTCTGATATCGGATACAAAAATTGGTCGTTCAACGGCAATAATTTTGTGATTATGTATTTTGAAATTGCTTCAGGAACTTTAAATGAGTTTGTAAAAGAGATTTCGGGACAATTTGGCAAGGGTAATTATACTATAAAAAGAACAACCAAAGCACTTGGAAATCGTGTACTCGGTGGAAGACGCATCGATGTGAAGTTGGTTGGTGAAAAATTAGTACTAGAGTTATTTGAAATCGAAATGCAAGATGGAAAAACGCGAATTCTTGCGTTTCAAGATGCGCCTGACGAATACGGAAACCCTACGCAGGAAGGCAAAAAAGCTGTGAGAAGCATTCAAAACACGATTTCTTACAAGAATTAAAACGTAAAACTGTAATCTGTTTATTTTGTTTGATTTTGAATGAAATATGCTATGTTTAGCACATGAATCTATCACAACAACAGCTTTTATATCTACACGTATTTCCAGTGCTCATGTTGGTACTTTTTGAAAGTATTCTCGATAATTTTTTGTTGGAAGAGATATTCAGTTTATGGTATAGTGTCCCAATATGTGTATTGACGTGTGTACTACAGTATTCTTTACTGAAAGAACGTTTGCAACTTGTTTCTATGCTTATATATGTTGGAATATTGTTTTTGACGATACTGTCACTACTACATCTTCTGCTGTTTGATAGCGGCTTTGGATTGGTAGAAACCACCATTTCCATCACACATATAAGTGCCGTGTTTCTGAATGTATTGATGATGAGTTTTGCCATCTTGCAGTTTAGACAACACACAAGACAGCAAAAGTCATATCAATAGGTTTATCCTGCTAAATTATAAGCAATTCCTTTGAAATTTCGTTTGAGAAGTTTTTCAGATATTTTTTCTTGATGTAATATCTTTTCGCGTTCTACATATAATGTTGCTACCATTCGTTGAATGTCTTCCATTTCAAGCCAATTTGTCAACGTTAAACGTACGCCGCCACTGTTGAAAGGCACACTTGGATAAACGGCTGAACTTTGATAAAATCCGCAATCCATCAAACGTTTGGACAGTTGAAACGTCGTTTCAGGATTTCCTGATGGAATAAAGAATATTGGTGTATTTCCTTCTCCTAAAATTGGCAATTGCGTATCAAAGGCGAGTTGTTTAAAATACTGAATTCTGTTTTGTAAACCGGATTGTAACGTATGCATTTCTTCGGAAAGATGAATATCAGCAGAAGCAATTGATGCTCCGATAACTGATGGCGGTACAGGACTCGAAAATATGAATGAACTTCCACACGCTTTGATGGTTTTCTTAATCTCAGGATTGTTACACACCAACACGCCACCAATTGAACCAAACGCTTTTCCTAAAGAAGTGCTCAACACCATTCGTGGATGCAATGCAGCTTCACGCAATACATATCCTTTTCCGTTGTCACCTGTCCAACTCATTCCGTGGGCATCATCAATATATACATGGAAATTTTCATAAGTATCCAACAGACGATTCAATTCTTTGATCGGCGCTTTATCGCCATACATGGAATATACACCATCTGCAAAATACCATACATTTCTGTGGGTTTTGCTGTGGGTTTTAATCTTTTCTTCTAATATTTCTATGGAATTATGACGAACAACATCTGCCAAACAACCTTTAGCGCGCACTATTTCTGATGCCACACGAATGCTTGTATGCACTTGATGATCACAAATAAACGCATCTTTCTCATGAATAAATAAAGGTAAAAATGCTGCATGTGCCAATGAAGTTGAGGTGGTTACAATACAACTGTATCCAAAAAGTTGTTCTAATTTCATTTCCAATTCATCCAAATATCCCATCGTTACAAACGAACGCGACGTTGGAAAACTCGTCCCAAAACGCTTGACGCCATCAATAGCGCCGTTGATAACGCGTTCGTCTAATGCCAATCCCAAATAACTACAGGAAGAAAAATTCAAATGCTTCTTCC
>JBCCLS010000075.1:0-9366 GCA_039026835.1 Bacteroidota bacterium
AAAGTTTTTTTAGATTCCTATTTATTTTTAGAAAAATGTTGTGTGTTTATCTGTCTTTACAGTAAAGCTCTGTATTTATTTTACCAATTTTGCATCACTATTGGTGAGTATATAATTGAAATGTTCCACGTCATCACTATTGAGTTTTAAGACTCCTGAAATGGTTACAATATCATCCGTTTTAAAGTTGGGTTTTGTGGGAAATTGTATTTCGATCGCCGTTTCGGGACCACCAACACCACAGAAAAAACAAGAAGCCATTGGTGCTTTGGAGAGTACAAATAGTTTTCCTTCAGGATCAATGTTTAGGAAGTAACCCGTAATGATCACTTTTTTTCCTTCGAGTGCTTTTACAGCATCAGAAAAGTATGGATACATGAAATATTCTCCGTATTCTGGAAAATATTTTTTCTCATATTTTATTTTTGCTAAATCTTGCCATGTGATCTTTTTTTGTGCAAAGCTTACGGCGCTTGCCAATAAAAGAAACGTAATCAGAATTTTATTTTTCATTGCTTAAGATTGTTGAAATATTCATTTTAGTAATCGGATAGATTGCTAAGAGAATAGCTACAATTATCATTCCGAATACTAAGATTCCTATTTGAAAGAACTCATGAAATGCAATGCTTTGCAAGATTTTTTGACTGTTTCCAGATTCAACACTGTTCACCATAAAGTACAATCCAGTTTTTGAAAGTGCAATCCCAACCAGGAACGCCAAAAACACAATCATAAAGCCTTCATAGGCGATTATTTTGATCAATTGTAGGTTTTTTGCTCCATATACTCGCAGTAATGCCAGATCAAATGCGCGTTCTTTCACCATTTTATACAAACTTATGAAAATTATTATACTTGAAATGACAAGAATGATGTATCCAATCAAAGAAATTGTTTTAAAACCAACACCTGTATACTCGTATAATTTGTCCAACTCATATTTTGGCAAGGCAGCTTGCATGTTGGTTTCCTCGTTAATTCGTCTCGGAATCATGAGCAGTCCTGTCGGATTTCGGAACGTAACTAAAAGCGAAGTGATTTCTTTTTCTTCGTCATCTTCATGTGCGTGTTCTTCATCTGAATGTTCGTCCTCGCTATGATCGTGGGGATGTTTGTCTTCATCATGATCATGCGAATGTTTGTCCTTGGCGTGATCTTGAGCATGTTCTTCATCTGAATGATCGTGATCGTGTTCTTCATCTGAATGTTCATCCTCACTATGATCGTGAGCGTCTTCACTTTCTCCATGATCTTCATGATCGTGGTCGTGTACATCCCAAATACTTTCCAGATTTGTAAAAATAAGTCGATCTATGACTTTTTGCGTGGGTTTGAAAATGCCAACAACAGTTAATTCGTCATCATGCACATCAATGTCATTGTCGATGAATCCGTGCGAACTTTTGAATGTATCACCTACGGATAGCTTTGATTTTTCTGCGACTGTATGTCCCAACACCACTTCCATAGATTTTTCAACGGTGCGTCCTGTGGCGATTTCAGCATTATAAATTTTCGGAAACTCTTCCGATGCGCCTACAATTCGATATCCTTTGTAATTGTCTCCATACGAAATAGGAACTGCACGTTTTACCAATGGATTTCTACTTAATCTTTTTGCTTCTTTATAAGAAATATTCCCGGTAGGATTGTCCAAATGCAACACAGAAGACAATACCAATTGCAACGGACTTCCTTTGGCGCCCACAACCATGTCAATGTCTCCCAAATTGTTTTCCATTTGATACTTGAAAGAAGTCTTCAATTGCTGAATTCCTAGTAATAATGCAATACTCAACCCTAAGATAAAGACACTCAACAGTGTGTACAGCGGTTTCGTTTTGATGTTTTGTATGCTAATTTTCCACAAGGTCATAAAGCAATCGTATTTGAGAATGATGATTTTATTCTATGATCGTGTGTAATAACGATTAGATTGGCGCCAGTTTGTGTCGCTTGCCTTTTCAGGAGATTGATGACAATGTCACAGTTTTCATCATCGAGACTTGAAGTCGGTTCATCTGCCAAAATAACTTTTGGATTGTGAATTACGGCTAGTGCAATGCCCAAACGTTGCAATTGTCCTTCACTTAGCGCATTTACTTTTCTCTTTTTATAAGCAAGCAAACCCAATTCATCAAGTAAAGCATCAATCGTAGTTGTCACAATTTTTTTCTTGCTAAAGAAGAGACGTGCCTGTAAATTTTCCAACACAGTTAAGGATTGCACAGCATGATTTTTCTGGAAAACCAGTCCAATATGTTGCCCACGAAATGCATCTAATTTACTTTCAGATAGCGAACTAATATCCACATCATTGATGGTAACATTTCCTTCTACAGGTCGAAGCAAGCCAGCCAACAAATGCAATAGTGTTGTTTTTCCAATTCCAGATTTTCCTAAAATTAGTAGATTTTCCTCCGCTGATAAATTGATATCAGGAAATTGAAACGTATGTTCTTTCTGTTTGTAATGAAATGTAAGGTGTTCTGTTTTTATCATTTGACAAGGTTTCAGCAACTACAATCTGCCATTTGCAAAAAAGCAAATTTAGGTAAAAATCTAGTGTTTGTGGCTTCCTGAAGATTTTAAAAGTCTCCAATTAAAATAATGTGCCGAAGATACAAATAAAGCGCCGACAACGGTATTGCCAACTTCCCACAACTTTGTAAATTCGAGTCTTCCAATTGCAATCAATGCAAAACCTATGGCTGCAAATAGCAAGGGTTTTGTCTGCTGATGTACTTTTTTGTAGCTCGGCCACAGCGATACAAAGACAAAAACAACTCCCAATAGGATAAACGTCCATTCTATGAACGGATTTTCTAAAAAGTGTAAACTACTTAAGGAAGAAAAGGAAAGGACAATAGGTATGGCGGCACAGTGTATGGCACAGATCAAAGAACTTGTTAGTGCAATGATGTCGATGGTATTACTTTTTACTCTCATGGTTTTTTTAATTCATGGTTTGATACTATATTCTTTAATGCAACTAAGTTGCAATAACAAATGTACAAATATATTGTTAGTTTGAAGCATTAAAAAAATATTAACGTAGGCATGATTTTTCAGAGTAGATGTACTCCAAATGAATGTAGAAGTTACATGAGGAAATTTTATTAAAACTTTACTGTGCGTTTAGATACGATAGCACTATGTTTATCTTAAACTCGCGGCAAATCGTTTGCGTCTTTGAGTGGTAAATTAGAAGTTCCCATTAAATACGCGTCTACGTGATGCGCTGCTTGACGACCTTCTGAGATTGCCCAAACGATTAAGGATTGTCCTCTTCGCATATCGCCCGCCACAAAAATACCATCTTGATTGGTGGCGTAGTTTTTCGTGGTTGCTTTTATGTTGTGTAATGACATATCTAACTCGAATTCATCAGCCAAGGTTTTTTCAGCACCTGAAAAACCTAATGCCAATAAAGCCAAATCGCATTCCCAGATTTTTTCTGTTTTTGGAATTTTTTTGAGTGTTGGACGTTCGCCTTCTTGGAAAATCCATTCAACTTCTACTGTTTTTAAGCCTGTTAGATTTCCTTTGGCATCTTTGATAAATTTTTCAGTTGAAATACTAAAGAAACGTTCCACACCTTCTTGATGCGATGAGGTTTCTTTGAGTTTCATAGGCCAATACGGCCACGGTTGATGTGCTGGTCGTCCTTTTGTAGGTTTACTCAAAATCTCAAAATTGGTCACCGAAGTCGCGCCGTGACGATTGCTTGTGCCAATACAATCTGAGCCTGTGTCGCCACCGCCAATGACAATTACTTTTTTGTCTTTTGCAGAAATAATTTCGTCAAAATCCACCAAACCATCTACATATTGATTGTTGAGTTTGAGGAAATCCATTGCTTGGTGAACACCTTTGGCATCCGCACCATCAATTGGAAGTTTTCGTCTCACAGTCGCGCCGCCGCACAATACAATAGCGTCAAAATCGTCTCTGAGTTGCGATGCATTAATATTAACACCCACATGTGCTTGCGTTTGAAAAGTAATGCCTTCTGCTTGCAACACGGCGATACGTCGGTCAATGATGTGTTTTTCCATCTTAAAATCAGGAATTCCGTAGCGCAACAATCCTCCAATTTTTTCATCGCGTTCAAAAACCGTTACGGTATGACCCGCGCGATTGAGTTGTTGTGCTGCCGCCAAACCTGCAGGACCAGAACCGACAATGGCGACTGTTTTTCCAGATCGTACTTTTGGTGGATTGGGTTTGATCCAGCCTTCTGCAAATGCAGTTTCTACAATATTTTTCTCGATATTTTCAATGCTGACAGGATCTTCGTTGATTCCCAAAACGCAGGCTTCTTCACATGGAGCAGGACACAAACGTCCTGTAAATTCAGGAAAGTTATTTGTGGAGTGTAAAATTTCTGCCGCTTCTTTCCATTTGCCGCGATACACTTTGTCATTGAAATCGGGAATTAGATTTCCAAGTGGACAGCCACTATGACAAAAAGGAATGCCACAATCCATGCAGCGCGCTCCTTGTTCTTCAAGCTTTGATTGTTGCAATGCAATGGTAAACTCCTTATAGTTTTTAACACGTTCTATTGGCGTTTTGTACGCTTCATCTTGACGTTTGTACTCCAAAAATCCTGTTATTTTTCCCATGTTTTACGCTATTTGAAGTTTTTCCTGTTGTAATCGTAGCAATGCTTGTTTGTATTCTTCTGGCAATACTTTTATAAATTTTGGCAAATACGTATTCCAATTGTCTAAAATTCGTTTTGCTAACGGACTTTCGGTGGCTTTGTAGTGATTTTGGATGAGTTGTTTGAGTTGCAATTCGTCTTCTTCGGAGGAAATCGGATCCAGATTCAAGCTTTCTGAATTGCAATTTTGAATGAAAAATGAATTTTCTGTATCCAATACATAGGCAATTCCGCCGCTCATTCCAGCACCAAAATTACGTCCTACTTTTCCCAGAATAACAGCAACGCCACCTGTCATATATTCACATCCATGGTCGCCAATTCCTTCTACAACAGCTTTTGCTCCTGAATTTCGCACACAAAAACGTTCGCCTGCTTTTCCGTTGATATACACTTCGCCTGAAGTCGCGCCGTAGAGCGTTACATTTCCAGTAATGATATTTTCTTCTGGAATGATGGTAGATACTTTTGGAACTTTTATAACGAGTTTTCCGCCCGATAAACCTTTGCCCAAATAATCATTGGTATTTCCGTGAACCGTCATACGAATTCCTTTGGTCGTAAATGCTCCAAAACTTTGTCCTGCAGAACCTGTAAAATCAATATTGATAGTATCTTCTGGCAAACCTTCTGCGCCATAAATTTTTGAAATTTCATTACTGACAATAGCGCCGACAGCTCTGTCAATATTGGTAATATTCATCTGTAAATCGGTCCGTTGTCGTCTAAACAATGCTTGATGTGCCTGCTTGATGATTTTAAAATCCAAATGTGAGTCTAGCTGATGCTCTTGCTTTTCTGTATTGTATAGTTTTACATCGTCAGCCACTTTTACTTTATGAAGAATTGGTGTTAAATCAATTCCAGATGCTTTGTAGTGTTCAATAGCTTTGTTTCTGTTAAGTTTTTGAACTTGTCCCACCATTTCATTCACCGTTTTGAATCCAAGTTTTGCCATAATTTCACGTAATTCTTGTGCTACGAAATACATGTAATTTACCACGTGTTCAGGCTTTCCTTTAAATTTTTTACGCAATGCTGGATTTTGTGTTGCAATTCCGACAGGACAGGTATTTAAGTGACATACACGCATCATCACACAGCCCGAAGCTACTAATGGTGCTGTGGCAAAACCAAATTCTTCTGCGCCTAACAAACAGGCAATCGCCACATCGCGCCCTGTTTTTAGTTGTCCGTCACATTCTAACACCACACGATTTCGCAGATCGTTCATTACCAAAGTTTGTTGTGCTTCTGCGATTCCTAATTCCCACGGTAATCCTGCGTGTTTTAAAGAAGTTAATGGAGAGGCACCAGTTCCACCGTCAAAACCTGAAATGAGAATGACATCTGCTTTGGCTTTGGCAACTCCGGCTGCGACCGTTCCCACACCAATTTCTGAAACGAGTTTGACATTGATGCGTGCTTCGCGATTGGCTGATTTTACGTCGTAAATTAACTGTGATAAATCTTCAATGGAATAAATATCGTGATGTGGTGGCGGTGAAATCAATCCTACATATGGTGTAGAATTTCGTGTTTTGGCAATTTCTGGATTTACTTTAGGTCCAGGTAATTGTCCGCCTTCTCCTGGTTTGGCACCTTGTGCTATTTTGATTTGAATTTCGTTTGCGCTTGTCAAATAATTAGAAGTCACCCCAAAACGTCCGGAAGCGACTTGCTTGATTGCGGAGTTTTTCCAGTCGCCTTGTGCACTTTTATAAAAACGTTCCTGATCTTCGCCACCTTCTCCTGAATTGGATTTTCCACCGATTCTGTTCATGGCGATGGCTAAATTTTCATGTGCTTCTTTACTGATAGAACCATACGACATGGCGCCAGTTTTGAAACGTTTTACAATTTCCGTCCACGGTTCTACTTCTTCTAGTGGAATTGGGTCAAATTGATCAAATTCAAACAAGCCTCGAATCGTCATTAGATTTTTGGATTGATCGTTTACCAACCTAGAATATTCTTTAAAAGTAGCGACTTTATTGGTTCGGACAGATTCTTGTAGTTTGGCAACTGTCAACGGATTGAACATGTGTTTTTCTTGTCCACGGCGCCAACGGTATTCGCCTCCAACTTCAATATTGGCGTTGATTTCGTTGGGCTGAAATGCTTTTTTATGACGTTTTACAATTTCTTGTTCAATTTCGCGCAAGCCAATTCCCTGAATACGTGTTGGCGTATTCGGGAAGTATTTTTTGACGGTTGCTGAATTGATTCCGATACATTCAAATAGTTGTGAGCCGCGATAGGAATTTAAGGTTGAGATGCCAATTTTATTCATCACTTTTAAGATTCCTTTTCCGATGGCTTTGTTGTAATTTTTAATAGCAGCTAAATATTCCAATTCAGTAATATCGCCGTTGAACACTTGTTTTTCTACAATTTCATTGACGATGTATGGATTTACAGCGCTCGCACCAAAACCAAATAATAGCGCAAAATGATGCACTTCTCGCGGTTCGGCAGATTCAATAATCAAGCTAACTTTTGAGCGTTTTTTGAGTTTGTGTAATGCGTGATTTAAGTATGAACATGCTAACAGTGCTGGAATTGGCGCATGTTTTTCATCTACATATCTATCTGATAGAATAATGATATTTGCACCGTTATCAATGGCTTTAGATGCTTTGTGCATTAGGTTTTCTAAGGCAATTTCCAATTCGTTCAATCCTCTATTGACCTCGTATAACATAGAAATCGATTCTACTTTGAAATTGGGATTGCTATCGTAGTTTCGAATCTTGTCCAGATCGTGTTTAGAGATGACAGGATTTTGAATTTTAAGCTTTTTACAATGTTCTGCATTGATGTCAAAAAGATTTACATCACTTCCCAACGTCAGGCTGATATCTGTGATTAATTCTTCACGCACACCATCCAACGGCGGATTGGTGACTTGTGCAAATAATTGTTTGAAATAGTTGTAAATTAATTGTGGTCTTTCGGAAAGAATAGCAATAGGCGTGTCGCTTCCCATGGAGCCAATAGGTTCTTTGGCAAGTTGTGCCATTGGGCGAATGATGGTGTCTAAATCTTCTTGGGTATATCCAAAGACAATTTCACGCTTTTTGAGTTCAATTTCGTTGTATTTGATCGGTCCTTTTTTGGCTGAAATATCTCTGAGATGCACCAAATTTTCATTCAACCATTTTCGATACGGATATTTGGCAGCAATGGCTTCCTTGATTTCTTCATCATTGACAATTCGCCCTTCATTCATATTCACCAAAAACATTTTTCCAGGTTCTAAACGCCCATGAAACGCTACATTTTCAGGTTTGATGTCTACCACACCGGTTTCTGAGGACATGATTACATTTCCATTTTTTGTCACTGTATATCGCGACGGACGCAAACCATTTCTATCCAAGACAGCGCCAATATAATTTCCATCGGTAAATGGAATTGACGCAGGTCCGTCCCATGGTTCCATGAGGCATGAATTGTATTCGTAAAAGGCTTTTTTAGCGTCAGACATATTTGGGTTTTTCTCCCAAGCTTCAGGCACCAACATCATCATGGCTTCTGGCAGTGAGCGTCCAGACATGAGCAGTAATTCGACCACCATATCTAAGCTCGCAGAATCTGATTTTCCTTTTAAAATTGTAGGGAGAATTTTTTTAATGTCTTTGCCAAACAACGGACTTTTCATAATTTCTTCGCGAGAGAACATGCGCGATACATTTCCACGAAGTGTGTTGATTTCACCGTTGTGACAGATATAACGAAACGGTTGTGCCAAATCCCACGTTGGGAAGGTATTTGTAGAAAAACGCTGATGCACCAATGCCAAACGCGTATCTAAATCTGAATTGAACAAATCGAGATAGTATTCGTTAATGTGTTCAGGTTTTAGTAAACCTTTGAAAATGATAATTTTTGTTGATAAGCTAGGAACGTAGAAGAACTTTTGCTGCGAGAGCTTTGAGTTGTAAATTCTATGTTCTGTAATTTTTCGAGCGGCAAAGAGTTTTATATTGAAATCACGATCCGATTGTGTTGTGTTGGTTTTTCCAATAAATAATTGTCGTACAAAAGGTTCGGTTTCTTTGGCAACTTCCCCCAAAACCTCACTATTTACAGGAACATCTCTCCAGCCTATGAGTTGTAGTTTTTGATTTTTAATTTCTTCCTCAAACACCTCAATACAAAATTGACGTTGGTTATTTTTCTGTGGAAGAAATACATTACTTACGGCATATTCGCCCAAATCAGGCAATGGAAAATTACAAAACTTTTCAAAGAAATTATGTGGAATATCTATTAAAATTCCGGCGCCATCACCTGTAACACCATCGGCACTTACGGCACCGCGATGTTCAAGTTTGACTAAAATTTCAAGTGCTTTATGAATGATATCATTGGAACGCTTTCCTGTAAGGCTACATATAAATCCTGCGCCGCAATTGTCATGTTCAAATTCTGGTAAGTAGAGTCCTTGTTTTTTCAGCATCATCAACGTTTTTGGAGGTTGTACTCTGTAATGAACTCACTAATATAAACGCAAGGATGGTAGGATAAAAACGGCGCGTTCATTTTTTTCAAATCTATAATTAGGAGGAAATTAAATGAAGAATTCACAGTTTTACCTACTTTTTTTGATAAAAATGTAATTATGAAAAATACAGCAATAGGCTTTATTTATTATGGAATCCATTACTTTTATTTAGATTAATTATAGA
>JBCCLS010000076.1:0-9328 GCA_039026835.1 Bacteroidota bacterium
GAAGAAATATAAATTTTTGGATCACCATTGTTCCCAAAGATAAACATTCTTGGGTGTTCTAAAAACTTGTCAACGATACTTATAGCCTCAATATTTTCACTCATGCCAGGAACGCCTGGAATTAAACAACATATTCCGCGCACAATCAATTGTACCTTTACACCTGCTCTGCTAGCATCGTAGAGTTTGTCTATAATTTTATAGTCTGATAAACTGTTGACTTTTATTTTGATATACGCTTCTTTTCCTTCTCGCGCATTTTTTATTTCTGTATTGATGAGTTTGTTGAAAGCATTTCGCGTGTAATGTGGTGATACGATAAGATGCTTGTACTTGGCTACTTTGTAATTGGTCTCAAAGAAATCAAATACTTTCGATACTTCTTTTAGTATGTTTTGATCGGAAGTAAATAGTGTGTAGTCTGTATAGATTTTTGCTGTAGATTCATTTACATTTCCTGTACTGACAAAACCATAACGAACAATTTTCCCTTCTTCTCTGCGCTCAATGACACAAGTCTTGCTGTGGACTTTTAAACCTTGTACACCAAAAATGAGATTGACGCCTTCGCTTTGCATTTGTTCAGCATATTTAATATTGGCTGCTTCGTCAAATCGCGCTTGTAATTCAATTTGAACCGTCACCTTTTTACCATTTTTAACAGCATTGACCAACGAACTTGCCACATGCGATATTTTTGCCAAACGGTATACCGTAATTTTTATGTCTTCTACTTTTGGATCTAACGCAGCTTCACGCAGAAAGCGAACGACATACGCGAAGGTATGATAGGGAGCAAATTGTAGATAATCTTTTTTTGCTATTTTTTCAAACAAACTTCCTTCCATATTAAAATCTTTTACAGGCAATGGCGGATAGGGTTTGTAGAGTAAATCTTGTCGTCCCAAACTTGGAAAAGACATATAATCTTTACGGTTGTGATAGCGTCCACCTGGAATGAGACTGTCAATATCGTCAATGCCCATTTTTTCCAGTAAATATTCAAACGTATCTTTGTGAATGGTTTTGTCATATACAAATCGTACAGGTTCACCACTTTTTCGACCTTTGACACTGGTAGATATTTTTTGGATGAAACTTTTGGTCAAATCGTTGTCAATGTCCAATTCAGCATCACGTGTAATTTTGATCATATGAGCAGACAGACTTTCATATTCAAAAATGCTAAAGATATTGCCCAAAGAGTGACGAATTAAATCATCTAAAATGATGATGTATTTTTTTTCACCTTCACTTGGCAACACAATAAAACGATCGATTGTTTTTGGAATTTCAATCAGTGCATAGCGTATTTTATTGACTTTAGGTTTGAAAAAACGCGTTACTTTTTTGGTGTTTTTTGTCTGTTCTTTCATCACCATACGAATGGCCAAATACGCAGCTTTGTCTTTCAATGCTGGCATTTCGTCAATATCATCCAAAATGATCGTTACCAAAGCCGGACTTACTTTTTCGATAAAGTATTTTTCAATATATGCACTTTGACTTGGCGATGCTTTTTGCTCATTGATGATGAATATATTTTCTGATTCCAGCTCTTTTTGAACTTCGTTTAGAATGCGCAAACTTTCTGTCTGTTGCTTGATCACTATTTTGGTAATTTGCTCCAGCAAATCCTTCGCTTTGGAACCTCCTAAAACACTACGTCCACCTTTTCCTGCTTGCGCAATACGTTTTACAGTAGCATAGCGCACTTTGAAAAATTCATCTAAATTGTTGGAAAATATTCCTATGAAACGCAAACGTTCAATAAGTGGAACAGTTTTATCAGCAGCTTCTTGCAACACACGTCCGTTGAATTGCAGCCAGCTTATTTCTCGATTGATGTATTTATTTTTGGTCTGTTGCATTATTTAAGGTCTTTGGGAAATACTTTTAAAATGGTATTGCCTTCGCTGATTGTATTCCACGAGTCTGTATCAAATTGTATAACCACTAAACCACTTGTAGGGACATTGTCAAAAAACTGACTTCCATAGGTATTTGCCACTGCAGTAATGGCATGATTGTGTCCGAAAACCATCAACGTATCTACATCATCATCACACGATTTTACAGTTGCTACCAATCCTGAACCACCAAAATCATACATATCTTCTTTGATGATTATTTTGTCAAACGGATAGTTCAAACTGCGAGTAAATATAGCGCAGGTATGCAAAGCTCGGTTGGCGATACTGGAATAGATAACTTCTGGAGTTGGAATTTTATCCTTGATGTAATTCGCCACCAAATGTGCATCTGTAATTCCGCGATGTTTGAGTGTACGATCTTTGTCATCTACAGGATATTCCCAAGATGATTTTGCATGTCGAACGATGAGTAAGGTTTTCAATAGGTGTATATTTTTAGTTATGGTGACAAACGTTCCATTTTCCACGAATAGTCATTTTGCAATTGGTAGCGAATTCTGTCGTGTAAACGATTGGCTCTTCCTTGCCAAAATTCTATTTCTTGTGGTTTTACGATATATCCGCCCCAATGTTTTGGACGTTCAATGTCTTTGCCTTCGTAGGCTTTTTCTAGGTCTTTTAATTTTTGTTCTAAATGTGCGCGCGATGGAATTACACTGCTTTGATCAGATACAATCGCTCCTAATCGACTTCCGCGTGGACGCGATTCAAAATAACCATCCGATAAGTTTTCAGCAATTTTTTCTACGGTTCCTTTGATGATGATTTGTCGTTCCATCGCTGCCCAAAAGAAGGATATGCATACATTCGCATTGGCTTCCATTGCCAATCCTTTCTCACTGGAGTAATTGGTGTAAAAGATAAATCCTTCGTGCGTGTATTGCTTCAAAAGTACCACTCTACTTTTTGGAAAACCATCCAAACCAATGGTGCTTAGTGTCATTGCGTTGACTTCAGCTACGGTGTTCGATTGTTCCACTTCCAAAAACCAATTGCGGAACATCTCAATCGGATTTTCCACACAGTTTTCTTCTAAGAGTTCGCTCTTATCATAGGATTTTCTGTAATCGCTTAAATCTTGTTTCATCTGTTTTCTTTCGCTTCTTTTTCATTCAATTTTCGTCTTTGCAATTTACAGTTTTTCATTCGTTTTTTGAAGTAAAAAGCGCGTCATTTACGTTAAGTTATCATCATATTCATTTGTAATTTCGCCCCATAAAAAAAGGGACAACCAACGTTATCCCTTTTATCCTATTCAAAAATAGTGTTGTCTACTGCATTACATAGCAAGTATTAATGACACTGCATGTTACCACAACGAGAGTACAATGCCGTTTGTGTACATGTTGGTGTGCAAGAATAATGTCCACCTTTTACTTCGTTTGCATCTAATGTAGATACTTTCTTTTTGTTAAGTCCTAACTTTAAGGTTCTTGATTTTTTCATGATTAAAAATTTATGGTTGTGCCTACTCTATTGAAAGGTTTTCGGCATCGCCTTATCAATGCTGTTATTGACAATAGCAAGCTATGTAAGAAATCAGAACAATAAAAAGAGTATTTCCGTAAATTGGATGATTTAAGGCTTTATAATGACTACATACAATTTAAATGTCCACATTGTGAAGCGTGTGCTGAAAGTCCCGCTGGTATAGACACAGGTTCAGTTCCTCCTTTCAAGTTTTTAATTTTTGGCAACTGTATCTTACTAATTTTTGTAGTAATGAGTCGTAGCTTTTTTGCAGTGCGTTTTTTCATAATTAATGTATTGTTTTTTTAAAAGTATGGTTGTTATTTTATATTATCGAATCGCATAACAAACGGTGTTATCATCTGGGTCTTGCGTCATCGCTGGCGAACCAATAGAAACAGGTTCGGTTCCGCCTTTTATTGCTTTTAGTTCAAGGGCTTGTATAGTTGCTATTGAAATTTTAGAGAATTTCAGCAAGCGTGTTTTGTGTGTTTTCATAATGTATCTAGCATCTATTGTTAATTTCTTAAAGCTATTAATTATGATTCGGATATTGTTTTTTACAAACCTTAAATCATCTAATTTAAGGCAGCGCTACAATGATTTTTCGTATGTAAAACCTACTGTTTCAGTCGCTTTTCTAATTCTTTGATATAGTAAGATGGATTGATTCCTGTAGTTTTTTTAAAGTGTTTGGTAAAGGATTCTGGGCTTTTGTAACCGACTTCCAACGCAATGTGTTTGATAGCATATTTTCGAAATTGACTGTCGGATTTGAGTCGCGTTAATACATAATTGATCCGTAACTCGTTCAAGTATTCGTAGAATGTTTTCCCTTTTTCTTCTTTTAAGATTTTGGTAAGATACGTTGGGTTTGTTTTTACTTTTTTTGCCAGATTTGCCAGTGTACAGTTAACATCTGTATAGTAGTGTTGCGCTTCTACTTTGTCCAATTTTTTGATGATAGCTGCTACTTTTTCATCATCAATTGTAATTCTTTTGGGTTTGGATGTTTCCTTTTCTTGTTGTTGAATGAGTTTTTCAAAATTTTCTCGATTGGTTTTTGCTTTTTTTCGGTAATAGATTAAAAAATACAAACTTGCCACACACATTATGCCTACTACGATAAGAATCAATAAATATCGGTTTTTTGTACTGTGAATTGATGCGATTACTTTATCGCGAATTCGCAATTCATTTTTGAGTAATTCCGTAATGATGGTATTGTTCTTTTTATCGGTAATTTGCTCCAGTTCTTTCCGCGCCATTTCATAGAATCGAGATGTTTCAGAATCGCCCAAAGCGATATAACTTTTCGACAGAAAGTCATACGTATCAATGAGTTGCAACGGCTTAAATTCGTCTCCATTTACCTTTTCAGACGCATCTGCCACCAAAATAACATTTTCTAAATATTCAATCGCTTTATCATAATCCTTTAAGCGATAGTGACACGCACCAATATAAAATAAGGTTTCCGGAAGTCTTTTTTTGTTTTCAACAGCTTCTATAAATTCGCTTGCTTTTGTGAGGTACGACAATGCTGTTTTATAATCATCTTTTAAATAAAAGGCAATTCCATAATCCACATTAAAATAACTAACACCAACTTCATCATTATTTTCTACGCTAATTTTATAGCCTTTGGCTGTGTAAATTAAGGCGGAATCTGGTTTTTGCAGGGTTAGATACGTACCACCAATTCCCATCAACGTTCTGGCAATGACTGTCTTTTTCATATCGAGCGCCACCGCTTGCTTATAGGATGATTTATAGTTGATCAATGCTTCTCGGTAGTTACCTGCATTGCGTTTTATTTTGGCAATATTGATCGTCGCTTTGAGTAAATCTTCTTTTTTGTTGTTGGAAAATGCATCCTCATATACACGTGTGTAATAGGTAAGCGCGACCTCATCTTTTTTATCTTGCACATAGGCGTTTCCAATTCGCAATAGGAACAGGTTTTTTTCTGGAATATTTTTATCGGCGATAAATTCCAGTCCTCTTTGAAGTGTATCTATGGCAGTTTGATACGCTCCTTTTTTGGTCAGAATGATTCCTTTTTGCAAGTAGGCTTTCGCGACGGTGATACTATCTTTTTGTATAAGAGCATAGGTGATTAATCGATTGGAGAATTCAGTCGCTTTTTCAAAGTCTTTATTGATATTTTCTTCGATGATAGCAATCCATTCATCGACTTCATATATTGGTTTTGGAATTGCTTCTTTTTTACAACTCGTACTAAAAAAATAAAGAAAAAGTATTCCAAGAATGAAGGTGTGAATTGGAGTTTTGGCTTTGGTTGTCATCATACGTTTATGCATTAATCAAACTCAAAAACCTTCCCATCATCCGCTAAAACGACATTGGCAAAAACAGTTGCTGCTTCTTCTTTGAATTCCTTATAACCATCATAACGTGTCGAAAAATGTCCCAGTACCAACTGGCCAATATTGGCTTCTTTGGCAATCATTGCGGCTTGTTTGGCAGTTGTATGTTTGGTTTTTTCAGCCAAATGCTCGTGCTTATCCAAAAATGTAGCTTCATGATATAAAACATCTACATCTTTGATTTGTGGTATGATCTGAGGAAAATATACAGTATCACTACAAAACGCATATCCTTTAGTTTTTGGCGGATCAAAAGTTAGTGCTGAGTTCGGAATCACTTCTCCTGAATCAAGCGTAATGTCTCTCCCTTTTTTTATGTTTTGATAGTAGCAACGATCAATTTCATAATTTAAAACCGCATTGATATTCAGTTTTCGCTCTTTTTCTTTTTCCTTGAATAGAAATCCATTGGCATACACACGATGTTTCAGCGGAATGGTTGTCACCGTAACTTTATCATCTTCAAATAACAGTTCAGGCTGATCGCTTTCTAATTCGTGAAAACACAATTGATAACTTGTCCACGATTTGGTCAGTTTGAGTTGCAATAAAGTCAACTCTTTCAGTCCTTTGGGTCCATAAATATGCAGATCGGTATTTCGTCCAAGTAACATAAATGTGGAGATAAGACCAATTAATCCATAAAAATGATCACCGTGTAAATGCGAGATAAAAATGTGTTTGATGCGTGCAAATTTTACTTTACTTCGGCGCAGCTGCACTTGTGTACCTTCGCCACAATCAATGAGAAAAATGTGATTTCGAATTTCCAATACTTGCGCTGTAGGATTGGTATGTTTTGTAGGCGTAGCAGCGTAACAGCCCAATATGGTTAGTTTCATGTAAATATTCTTGGTGAATTTCTAGAACCCTAAATCGCGTTCTATTTCTTCCATTTCAATAATGTCAAATGCTTCTTGTAGTGTGGGTACTGTCATGATGGCTTCTGGCAAATCATCCGTACTTATTTTATTGGTAACAATCACAAACGAATGTTTGGCAGCTCGGTGTTTTTTGGACAGTTGTAAAAATTCAACCAAATCGCTTTTGGTGAGATTCCCAAGCGAAAACAGATTGACAATAATGTTATCATTTTTTATTTCATCGTATTGCGCTTCAATTTTTTGGACAAGCGCAATGATATTGGATGATTCTTGCGTGATGATGAGTAAATTTTCTTGCTTATCTAAAATCATAGGTGTAATAGTTTAGAGGGTTTTTCAGGTGTTTTTTAGATCTTATCAACAAGTTACAAAAATTAACCCGAATTATATCTGTGTCATACCTTTTGTAAGATATTTAGCAAGAATCCTCAGACTATTTCTTGATTTTTGCTGCAAGCAGATAAATGACTGCCATCCGCACTGCCACACCATTTTCTACCTGATCAAGGATGATGGATTGTTTGGAATCGGCCACATCACTGGTAATTTCCACACCACGATTGATCGGTCCTGGATGCATAATCACAATTTCTTTATCGAGCGAATCTAATAATGCTTTATTGACTCCGTAAAGCTGCGTATATTCTCGCGTTGACGGGAAATAACTGATATCCAAACGTTCGTTTTGTACACGTAACATATTGGCGACATCACACCATTCGAGTGCTTTTCGTAAGTTGGTTTCGACACCAACACCTAAACTTTCTATATATTTTGGTAACAATGTTTTAGGTCCGCAGACTTTGACATTCGCGCCTTGTAGTTTGAGTGCAAAAATATTGGATAAAGCCACTCTACTGTGCAAAATATCACCGACAATTACGACATTTTTTCCAGCTACATCACCTAGTTTTTCACGAATGGAATAGGAATCCAATAAGGCTTGCGTTGGATGTTCGTGTGCACCATCACCAGCGTTGACGATACTTGCTTTTACATTTTTAGAAAGAAACACACCTGCGCCTGGATTCGGATGTCGCATTACTACCATATCCACTTTCATAGACAGAATATTGTTGACAGTATCAATAAGTGTTTCTCCTTTTTTTACAGAAGATTGCGATGCAGAAAAGTTAATGACATCGGCAGACAAGCGTTTTTCTGCCAATTCAAACGACAGTTTGGTGCGTGTACTATTTTCAAAAAATAAATTGGCAATCGTAACATCGCGCAAAGAAGGCACTTTTTTTATAGGACGATTGATCACTTCTTTAAATTGATCAGCCGTTTCAAAAATGAGTTGTATATCTTCTTCTTTGAGATATTTAATTCCTAGCAAGTGGTTGACACTTAATTCACTCATTTCTATTTGTCTTTTTCTTGATTAATTAGGTATACCATGTCTTCTCCATCATTTGCTGACCAATTCACTTTGACACGTTCTTCATTGATAGCGTCTACTTGTCGTCCACGATAATTGGGTTGAATTGGTAAATGTCTACTAAAACGTCGGTCGATCAACACTAATAATTCAATTTCTTCTGGTCTTCCAAACGATTGAATCGCGGTTAATGCGGCACGAATACTTCTTCCTGTGTAGAGGACATCGTCAATAAAAACTACTTTTTTGTTTTCTACAACAAAGTCAATTTTTGTTTTGTTTGCTTCCAGAATTTTCTCGCTGCGGCGGAAATCGTCACGGAAAAAAGTAATGTCTAGATAACCTAATTGAATGTCTTTTACACCATATTCATCACGTAAAATGCTAGTTAATCGTTCTGCAAGATAGATGCCACGAGGTTGAATTCCGACCAATACTGTATTAGAAAAATCGAGATGATTTTCGATGAGCTGACATGCCAAACGATGCAGAATGATTCCGACCTCTTTTGAGTTCAATAAGATTTTTTGACTCATAGTATTTATCCAAATGGTATTTGGAAGACAAAAGTACAGATTTTTTTGTTTAATTGTAGATTTTACAAAAACTCCATTTTTTATTTTTTAGATTTTCAACACTAACGTCCGCAATACGTCTATTGGGCTGAGGAAAACCGTAAGGATATGAATTATTTTGGTGTAAGAGCATCACTGCAACTACAGAAAAAACTTAGCTTTTGTACGGGAAAACAGTAGTGATGGTTTTTTCTTACAGTTATCTTTGTTACAGCTATAATAATTATTATTTGATAACATACTATCATTTTGGCATACAGTAGTTTTGTATTATCGTTTTTTGAATACAATTTCTGTGTGATACATAATGTTGTCTATGGTAATTATTTGTCTACTCCTCAACAGCAGTAATCAATTTTAATTTTAGTCAACTTGTTTTAGAAAGTATTTCCAATGATGGTGGTCATGCACATCATATTATTGCTAAAAAATACACCAAAATTTGGTATTTGTTCAATCTCTAAAACAAACTGCATTTACACCAGAACTCAAAAATTATGAAAATAGTAAGAAATTTATTTCACTATTTATGTATATTCGTATTCATAACGGTATTTAGTTGCCAAAAAGATACTATAACAGAAAATCAACTCGAAGACGCCTTACAAACTCAATATACTTTTAAGTCAAGTATAGCACATATTAAAGACATTAAAAATAATGTGAAATTACACACTAAAGTGAAGAGTTTATC
>JBCCLS010000077.1:0-9315 GCA_039026835.1 Bacteroidota bacterium
AATAATTGATTTAATACTGGCTGTCCGGTAAAATAAGTACTTTTGCTCATGTTGATCATATTTTTGTGTGGTAACTCAAATATATCAACTTAGAAGCTGTCTTTTTAGACAGCTTCTTTTTTTTAACCGGACAACAATGAATCAAGTTCAGCATGACGTGTGGTGTGTTACTGCTTTTATTGCGGAGATCCTGAAATGAATTCAGGATGATTTTTACTTTCAGTAAAAATCACATTCGATACAACCAAGTTTCAGGATTTAAACGTGTGGTATTTTTGAAGACACTGAATTTGAGTTCTGTTTTTCCAGTGCTTCGGTTGGTGTACATGGTTCCTATTTGTTGTTTTTTGTCCACTTTATCGCCTGTAGCTACCGAAACGGTTTTGAGTCCAAAGTAGGTAGTGAAATAGCTTCCATGACGTACAATGACACCTTTTACGCCTTCTTTGATGGTAAAGATGCGCGTGATTTCTCCTTTGTATACTGCTCGAACTGCTTCCGCTTCGTTTGTTGCAATAATGACTCCATTACTGACACGCGTAACATTCGGATTGACCACATCGCGATAGTTTCCATAACCGCGAACTTTGGAGCCTTCTGCTACTGGCCAAATGAGATTTCCTTTGCTGGCAGCAAAACTGTTTCCGATGGCTTTGGCTTCTGGCGTTAACGCATAGGTTTTACTCGTTCTAGTTTTTCCTGCTTTTACGTTCGATTTGGCAATAGCATCGCGAATAATTTTATCAATTTGACGGTCAATTTCGTCTGCCTGTTGTTGCTTTTTTTTGACTTGTGCCGCGTATTTATTTTTGTCTTTTCGCAACGACGCCAACATTTCGTTCTGAATCTTCTTTTCCTTTTCCAATTCCTTTTGCACTTTGCGATTTTCAACAATCAGCGATTCTTTTTGCTTTTTTTGCTTGGAAAAGGTTTTGTTCAATTCTTGCAATTCTTGCGTACGCACCACAATATCTTCACCTTGCTGCTTTCGGTAGTTTGCGTATTGCTTCATGTATTGCACACGTTTGTAGGCTTGCAGAAAACTTTCTGACGACAGTAAAAACATCAATCTACTTTGCTGAGAGCGACTTTTGTAGGTTTTGCGAATCATTTCTGCATAATCGGCTTTGAGCTTCGTTAAATCGTCTCGTAATTGTCCTATTTTTTTAATGTTGCTGTTAATCTGACTCGTTAGTAAATTTGTTTCCCGATTCATCACCTTGATCAAATCGCGCTTGACGCGAATTTTATGATTGATGCTTTGCACATCTTCCACAATGAATTTTGTTTTGGACGTGTTTTTACGAATGAGTTTATTGATGAGCCGAATTTCCTTTTGCAAGCGTAAACGTTGCGCTTCGAGTTCCTTTTTCTTGTCCTCTTGCGCCACACTCACTGTGCTTAGCAATAACAGAAAAACCGTTATAATTTTTGTAGCTGTTTGTATGTTGATGATTGACTTCACTAAATTTTTATTTCTCGGTATCCATTCGGAATTTTAAACGGAAAACGCATTTTTTCATTAAAGGTTACTTTGCGATATTCCACTTGAATGGTGGTTGTTTTGTCTACTTCTTTTGCGGTTATTTCTACATTTTTTGGAAATGCTTGTCCCGTTATTTCTTGATATGTTGGATATTGAATGGTCAATATGCGCTGTTTTTCAGCTTGTATGAGTTGCTGTTTTTTTACTTTGAAATGAAATGCATCTAAGAAAAATAAACGTTTAAATATTTCAAAATCTTTTTTCGGGATAAGCGCGTACGTTTTGTCTACCACTTCTGATTCAAATTTTTCCTTTTTTAGATTGAATAAGGCATCGCCAATGAGTAGGTTTTGAATTTTATCAAAATCCAATTCGGCACCTATAAATTTGCTAATCAGCTTAAAATCACCCACAAAAAACGTATTGTCAAGCTTGCTGTAAAATTGTACTTCGGTAGGCGTCATGTATATTTTTACAAACGATAGTTTGGCACTGATCCAAATGGCTTTGTCTTTTTCCATGCGAAGACTAAGCGTAAAATTGTCCTGCATTTTTCCATCGTCAAAATTTACTTTTAGCTTTCCGCGAATGGTTTTAAAGTTCAACGCATTTCGGTAATGATTTTTGATGATATTTTTGGCAGATAACCCAGCTACATCGCCTGACGATACGATTGCTTTGGACGATTTACAACCGACAAAACATAGTACTATCAAACTCAAACTAAAGATATAAAGGCTGTTTTTCAAGTGTGTGTATTTTAATTCGCTAAGCGATTTATTGTATTTTTTCGCGATAGAATTTTTCTTTTTTAGCATTGCCTAAATTTTTATACGCATCTACAAAAGTTTGATAGAATTCTTTTTCAAGCGTGGCATCGTCAATAATGTAATCCAAGCCAATTTCTAGCATTTCTATCGCTTTTCTATATTCTTTTAACGCATTTAATGCCTTTGCATTGTATAAGTAGAGTTTTGGTTGCGAAGGAAAGTCATTTAAACCTTCTGTAGCGATGCGATTGGCAGCTTCGTACGACTTCATTTGCAAAGCATCTTTTACTTGATCAATTATTTTTCCATCGCCTCGTACTCGTGGCTTTGGCGTTTGATTGATAACTTTGGCAACTTTGCCTTTGGATTTTGGTTTTGGATTGACCTGCTTTTCCAACATTTCTTTCATATTGGCAGCTGTATAGGACAATCCGCCTGTTTTTTGTAGTTTTTGTAGCTGTTTGAGCGCTTTTTTGTACTCGCGCATGCCAACGTATACTTTGGCAACATCTTCGCGAAATTGAGGATTGAGTAGAATGACTTTTTTACCCGTTTTTAAGGCTTCTTCTTTTTCGCCCATTTTCACTTGCGTGTTGAATAATCCGGTGAGATACCACTGATTTTGTGGTTTTTTATTGACTGCTTTTTGAAACGATTCTTTTGCTTTTTCGTATTCTTTGAGTGAGTAATAGTTTTTTCCCAACTCAAAAGCAATGGAAGCATTGTCTTCTATTTTTTGACATTTTAGCAATTCATCCACCGCGCGGTCATAGTTTTCGATGCCACGTTGTTTCAACGCTTCAAAGAAATGTTCTTGGAATTCGTCAATGTTTTCTTCAAGCGAAATTTCGGCACTTTCTTCTTCTTGCGCATGCACAAATTCGGGAATACCAATAAACATTCCCAAGAGTATAAGTAGGTACCTGTATTTTTTCATAGTTAATTGCAATTATTGTAAGCCTTCACTACATCTTCGATATTTTCTTCCTGGTATGATTTGTCCTCTAGTTTTTCAACTATTGCAGGACAATCCGCAAAGTACTCCATGGCTCTTTTTTTAAATGATCGTGACACTCGCAATGTAATTAAAGGAGACGCTGTTTTTTCACCTTCTCTCCACACATAAAATTCTTCAGAATCACTTCCATTAAATGGCGCCCATGCTCGGTTAACAGGCGCTGGATAACATCGACTTGTAAAACTGACGATTCTGGCATATAAGTCTGCTTTTCCGTTGACAATTTTGGTAAAAAGCTCGTGCTTTTTTTCAGACACAGGAATGTATACATATTCTACGGTTTCTTCATCAGCATTTTTAAAAACAACTTTATCTATTTGTGTATGATCGTACTTTTCTTTTTTTGCTTTTTCATTTGCTTTGAATTTTACACGCTGTTTCCCATTGAACACAATGTAATCTTTGGAAATTCGAGTAATCCTTAACAAACCTTCTTTGACGATTCCATTTTTTAAATGGATAGTTCCTTCCGTCCATTTATGTTGTCCAATAGCGTGTATACTTATAAAAAAGCATAAAAAGAGTAGTAGTTTTTTCATATCAATTGTACCTCAATTATTATTCCAATGTCGAATAATCGCCAATACTGATTTTGGTGTAGCTTCCATCAAATTTTGCATGATTTCCGATCATTGCTTCCTCTAAGTTAGCGTTTTTTACGGTAGAATTGGTTTGAATTAAGCTATTTTTAAGACTTACATTCTCTAATTGCGTGTTATCTCCTACAGAAACATTTGGTCCGACAGCAGAATTTTTAATAATCACATTTTCACCGATATAGCAAGGCGCAATGATTTCCGAGTTGATCACTTGTGCAGAATCGGCCACTAATTTTTCGCCATCAGCCTGTAAAAATCCTAGCATTTTTCCGTTGGTTTCTATGGTTACATTTTTGTTTCCACAGTCCATCCACTCGTCTACTTTACCAGTTACAAAACGACGTCCTTTTGCCATCATTCCTTTGATTCCGTCGTTGATTTGGTATTCGCCTCCGTGAATGATATTGTTATCCAATACGTATTGTAATTCTTCTTTTAGAACACCAACATCTTTGAAGTAATAGATTCCGATTACGGCTAAATCTGAGACAAAGTCTTTTGGTTTTTCCACCAATTCTATGATTTCGTTGTTTTCATTTAACTTCACAACTCCATACGCTTCTGGTTGATCGACTTGTTTTACCCAAATTGCCGCATCTGCTTCTTTGTCTAAGTTAAAATCTGCTCGAATTAAGGTATCTGCGTAAGCAATAACTGCTGGACCTGAAAGTGAATCTTTGGCACACATAATGGCGTGTCCTGTTCCCAACGGTTGATCTTGGCGATAAATGCTTGCTTTTGCTCCTAGTTCTTCTGCTAATTTTGTAAGACTTGCCACTACGTCTTCTCCAAAAAATGCTGGATCGCCCAATACGAAGGCTACTTCTTCGATCGGTTCGCCTAATACATTGGCAATGTCGGAAACCAATCGGTGTACGATCGGTTTTCCTGCTATGGGAATTAGTGGTTTTGGGACTGTGAGTGTATGCGGACGAAGTCGCGAACCTCTTCCTGCCATGGGTACTATTATTTTCATTATTTGTTGTTTATTCGTTTGTTTTTTGTTGATTGCTGCGCTGTTTTTTGTTGATTTGTTTGTCTGTTGATTTGTTTTTTTGCTAGCTGTTGGCTGTTAGCCTGTGGCTATTGTTGATTTGGTGTATTCGTTAATGTGTCAATTTGTTACTTTGAACTTATTCACTCTTAACTCATCACTCTTAACTTTTTTAACTTTAAAAAATTTACATTTATAATTTCACAGTACTTCTCGATAGATCCTGAATCGTACTGAATCAAGTTTAGCACAAGAGTTTAGCACACTCAAAGTCACGTTTTGTATCTCTCAATACTCACTTCTAACATCTCAAAACTAAAAAAACTACTTTGTTCCTGTACTTCCAAATCCGCCAGCACCTCGAACAGTTTCGGAGAGTTCGGAGACTTCATTCCATGCTGCACGTTCGTGTTTTGCAATGACTAATTGTGCGATACGCTCGCCATTTTCTACTGTGAATGCATCGTTGGAAAGATTGATCAAAATGACTCCAATTTCTCCTCGGTAATCTGCATCAATGGTTCCTGGCGCGTTCAACACTGTGACTCCTTTTTTAGCCGCCAATCCGCTTCGTGGACGTACTTGCGCTTCGTATCCAATTGGCAATTCAATAAACAGTCCTGTTTTGATGATGGCTCTTTCTAGTGGCTCTAATGTAATAGATTCTGTAAGATTGGCGCGTAAGTCCATTCCAGCGGAAGCCAATGTTTCATAGTGTGGTAACGCGTGTTGGGAAGTATTGATGATGTTTATGTTCATGTTTTTTTATGGGTTTTAGGTTTTGGGTCTTAGGTGTTAGTTGTTGTTTGTCTGTTGATTCGTGTATTTGTTAATTCGTTGATTTGTTTTTTCTTGTTTTTTTGGATTTGATTGCTTTCAATGTATCGCTTTTAAATTTTTAGTCTTGCTGGATACGATATTAAATCATACTGAATCAAGTTCAGCACAAGAGTTTTGAATAGCGCACTATGAGCCTTTTTTTAATATGCGTTTTAATTCTTTTCGTTCTCCAAAATAAACTATTGCCAAAAATACTAAAACTAATGCAGTTGCGATGATATAATTTCCTCGAAAACCATCGTAAAAGGCAATGGCTGACAGGATTGTAGCTATAACAATATACAGTATGATTTGCTGTATGTTATACGGTACTTTGTAATGCTTTTGTCCTAAAATATAGGAAATGATCATCATACTGCCATAGGCAACAAGTGTTGCCCACGCTGACGCCATAAATCCTATTTTGTCAATCATAATTAAATTGAAGGCAATGGTCACCACAGCACCAAAGATAGAAATGTACATGCCGTATTTGGTTTTGTCGGTGAGTTTGTACCAAATGGATAGATTGTTATAAATTCCCAAACAGAGATTTGCCAATAAAATGATCGGCACGATGGCCAATGCTTCTAAGTATTCTTTTTGTTGAATGAGTATGCTAGCAAAGAGATCAATGTACGCAACAATAAACAGCATGAATGTTGCTCCTAAAATCGCGAACCATTTTAGGATAGTAGCATAGTTATTTTTTGCATTTTTTTCTTTGGCATGATTGAAGAAGAACGGTTCGGCTCCTAAACGAAAGGCGGTAATGTAGAGCGTCATAAAAACACCGAGTTTGTAACACGCAGCATATTTTCCCATTTCTGTTTTTCCAATCATATCTCCTAGAAAGAGTTTGTCAATATTTTCATTGGTGACATACGCCAAGCTTCCAATCATAATTGGTGTTCCATAGATGAGGAGTTTCTGCAAGACTTTCGCATCAAAAGTCCATTGTATTTTTAAAATATTAGGCAATAATAGCAGCAAGGTGAAAAAGCTCGCTAGTACATTCGCCAAGAAAATATAGATAACTTGTGGTTCGCCTTTTATGTAAAAGTTAAGGCTATCGGGTACGATTCCTTCTGAGAAAATTCCTTTGGGAATCGCCCACAAGAAGAAGATATTTAGCACTGCTAGAAAGAGAATATTGGCAATTTTGATTCCCGCAAAGCGGATAGGTCTGTTGGTAACGCGCAAATAGGCAAACGGAATGACTACTATGGTGTCTAGAAATACCGTCAGCACCAAAATTTGAACGTAGATTTCTTTTTCAAACCCAAAAGTTGAGGCAATGTTAGCAGCAAATGTGAGTCCAAGAATTAGGAACACAACTGTGGTACAAAGCAAGGTAATGAAAGACGTTGAAATGATTTTCCCTTTTTCTTGTTCTTTGCTAAAGAATCGAAAGAAAGCTGTTTCCATTCCGTAGGTCAACAGTGCATTTAGGTATGCCGCATACACATAGTATTCCGTGTTTATGGCAAATTTGTTCGACTTAAAAACATCGGTATGCAATCCTACTAAACCGATGTTGACAGCTCGTGGTAAAATTGCCGCAATTCCATAGATAATGGTGTCTTTGAAGAACTTTTTTAGTGCGCTCAAGGAATGTTTTGTTTACCTTTCAAAAGTATTGATTTCTTTGGGGTTTCACAAAATGATTTTCACTACTTGTTTTGTGGCATGTTTGGATAGTGATTTGGGAATTTTTCAACGATATTTTCGAGTTTGTAATATGTTAGTTTTCCCTCTTCTAGATAACTGATAACACCTTCATTTTTTTGCAAATCGAATGGAAAATTTAATTGTGGTGGTTCGTTGGCTGCTTCTTTTTGTGAATCTTTGTGCAGTATAACGTCTTTGGTTGCCAGTTTGATAAAGCGTGCAATGTACAAACCGTCATTGTTATGTGTGTTTTCTTCTAGGATTGTTTTTTGTGCTCTGAAATAAAAATATTTCAATTCAATTTTTGCTTTGTT
Source organism: Bacteroidota bacterium (assembly GCA_039026835.1). Taxonomy (GTDB): domain Bacteria; phylum Bacteroidota; class Bacteroidia; order Flavobacteriales; family Flavobacteriaceae; genus Kordia. The sequence goes on from JBCCLS010000077.1 coordinate 7,672, forward strand.
TAATTCTTGAATGGTAATGTGTACATTGATTCCGCTCCCACTATCAGGTTGTCCGCCTGTCCATGCTTGCGAAAAAGCAGATTTAATGATAAAAGGGATGTTTTCTTCTAGTTTCATAGCTTTTTGTTGAGATGAGCACTGCGTAAAACCAATCAGCAAAAAGATGGGCACGATGTAATGTATGTAGGAGCGCATGTTTTTTGTGTGGATTTGTGAATTCGCAGGCTTGTAGATTTGTTCATTTATTTTTTTGGTTTGGCTCTAGGCTTCTGGCTTTCAAAGCCTATTTTTCCATGATACATCCACAAACTGCTCTTTGAATTTTACGTGTACTCGATTAGGTCAATTTTTTCCTTAAAGTTACTAATTCAATAAGTAACATCATAACTAGAATGATTTTAAACTACAAAAAATTCGTACACTAAGCTTCCTGTAAGGCTTTTAGAATTTGCAATTCTTGTAATACTTGCTTTCGAATGAAATAAAATAACACTACAAACGAAACGATATACGAGATGACAACATAATAGAAAAATCCTCTTGAGAGGTATTGATAGAAATAATACATCATGATAAGTACGCCAATGTTGTAAATGATTAACAGCACAGGAATGGTTCTAAATGCCAGTATTTTTCGCTTTTGATAGTACAGAATGAGTTGCGATTTGAATTCTTCCAAGGTTAGTAATACATTTATTTTTTGCAGTGTTTGCTGACTTTTGATTTCTATGAATACACGAAATACAACTACACCAATGAGCAGTGACATTCCGAGCAAAGTGCCACTAAATTTGTAGGCAGATGTGTAAAAGAAGAAGCCAATTAATACAATTCCTGTGCAACTTAGCACCCATTGTGTGATTCGCTGTCCTTTGCGGAGTTTTTGTAATTTTTGCTGTGCAGGTTTGAAATCAGGAGGCGTTTCTACAGGTCCTGATTGTTGCTGCCATGTATGTTGTATGTCTTTAAATTCCATGTGTAACACATTTTGTAAGTTTTTCTTTGATTCTATATACCATTACACGAATGTTTTGGTGTGAATGTCCTGTGATGTCTGCAATTTCTTTTTGTGCCAATCCTTCTAACACTAATAAAATTACGATTCGTTCGGTTTCTTTGAGTTGTTGAATACACGCGTACATTTGTTGTAAGCGATTTTGATGCATTTTTTCAGCTTCAGCTACATTAGTGTTATCTTCTTCAAGTTGCGGCAAACTGTAGCTTCCTTTTTTGTTTTTTCGGATAAATAGCAAGCAGGTATTGACTGTAATTCTGTAAATCCACGTTCCTATACTCGATTTTTGTTTGAATTGCTCCAAATGTTCCCAAACTTTGATAAACGTATCTTGCGCCAAGTCTTTGGCAAGTGTTTCGTCGCCATTCACGTATCCGAGACACAGCCTGTAGACTTTATCGTAGTGGTTTTGGTATATGGTGTTGAATTGTTTTTGCAAGATGTTATTTTTTGGGTTTTTGGTTTTTGGTATTGGGTTTTAGCTTTTAGCCGTTGGCTTTTGGCTGTTTGACTGGTTTTTATGTTAAATTTTTAATGTTGAATGTTGAATTGCTTTTTTATCTAAAATCTAAAATTGTGCGTGTCTGGTGAGCTAAGTTTTTTTATCACGAATTCATGAATGTTTTTGG
>JBCCLS010000078.1:0-9226 GCA_039026835.1 Bacteroidota bacterium
AAAATCCATTGGCGAAGTTCTCCATTTGCATCTTCTTTGAATACTGTTCGCAATGTTTCGTACCTATTGATAACCGCATAGATTGCTTTTTCAAATTTTTCAAACTCTATGTATTCTTCCATTTCAATATGATACGTCATATTGTACGAAGCAGATACTTTTGGATCTTGACTTAATAACCACAAACGTTTTTGTTCGTAAGAAACAGGATAGCTTTCTGCTATGGCAACTTGTGGAATTTCTTGATAATTCTCTACAGCAGATACCTCAATTAATGCTGCCAATTCTGCAATGGTTGGCTGTGTAAAGATGTCCTTTAAAGCTAGTTTTACACCATATGTTTTGTGTATTTCTGTGGTGAGCGACATTGCTTTGATACTGTGTCCCCCTAATTCAAAGAAACTATCGTGAATACCTATTTTAGTGCGTTCAAGAATTGTTTTCCATAAGTCAGCTAGTTTTTGCTCTGTTTCGGTTGATGGTTCCACATAACTAGCGCCTATATGCAAAGCGGTTCCTTGTGGTTTTGGCAATGCCTTTTTATTGATTTTCCCATTAACCGTCAGTGGAAAATTTTCTAATTGCACAAAGTAACTTGGCAACATGTATTCTGGAATACGTTGCAATAAAAATTGTCTTAGTTTGGCTGCCGTTTCTTCTTTTGAAGCAATGATGTACGCTACTAAATTCTTTTCACCAGTATCATCATCTTGCGCCAATACAATGCATTGTGCTATAGATTCTCGTTGTAATAGTTGATGTTCTATTTCTTTTAATTCAATACGATGTCCTCTAATTTTTACTTGATCATCGATTCTTCCCTTGTATTCCAAATCGCCATGAGGCAACCAACACGCCACATCACCTGTTTTATATAACCACTCGTTGGTTTGGAAAGGGTTTGGAATAAAACGTTCGGCTGTTAATTCTGGGCGATTTAAATAGCCTCTTGCAATTCCTTTTCCTGCTACATACAATTCACCATTGATACCAATTGGCACCAATTGAAGATTTTCATCTAATACATAACATGCTAAAGTTGGAATTGCCGTTCCAATATTACTTTTATTGGCTAAAATTTCTTCGCGCGTAATTTCTTTATATGTAACATGCACAGTCGTTTCTGTAATTCCGTACATGTTGATGAGTTTACACGACGGATATGCATTATTCCAAGCTTTTGTAATTTCTGGCGCTAAAGCTTCTCCTCCAAAAATTACATACCTAATTGCATGTGATTGTTGTGCTGAAAGCATTTCTGCCTGCAAAAATTTAAAGGCTGAAGGTGTCTGATTTAAAACAGTAACGCCTTCATTCACCAGTAATTCTGCAAATAATTTTGTGTCCTTTGCTGTCATACTTGGCACAACCACTAATCTTGACCCAAAGAGTAAAGCTCCAAAAATTTCCCATACAGAGAAATCGAAACAGTACGAATGAAATAAACACCAAACATCATCTGCATTAAAATCAAATAGTTGCGCATCAGTATAAAAGAGACGTACAACGTTTTCATGCTCAATTAACACACCTTTCGGATTTCCTGTGGTGCCTGAAGTGTAAATTACATATGCCAAATGATTTGGCTGTAAAGTATTTGTTGGTTTTTCAACACTATATCTTTTTTGCACGAGTCTAAACGCATTGATGAGCACTTGATCAATATTGAGTTTGCATTTTGAATCTTTTCGTATGTAATTGATTCGCTCTTGCGGATAGGCAGGATCAATTGGCACATAAGCAGCGCCCAATTTTAATACTGCCAACACGGACACAATTAACCATTCACTTCTTGGCAATTCCACACTGATTAAATCCTGTGGCTGAATAGTGTGCTGTTCGTTTATGTAGTTTGCTAATTGATTTGCCGCTGCATTTAACGCGCTGTACGATAATTTTTTGTCTTTAAACACTACAGCTATTTCTTCCTGTCTTTCAGCAACTTGCTTCTCAAACAGACTTACAATGGTTTCCTTTGATGGATACTCGATGGTTAGATTCGGATTGAAATCATCTACCAATTGTTTTTGTTCTTGTACACTTAAAAAAGATAGTTTTCCAATAGCCGTTTTCGGTTGAGAAATTACTTCTGAAACCAGCTTTTTGAAGTGCTTGATGAGAGTTCGCATATAGGATTCTTCATATAAATCCGTATTATACGTAAGGAAGAATGACAAATATGATCCTACTTCTTTGAATGTAATTTGTATGTCAAACTTTGCTTTGGTATTTTGATGATGAATGATTTTTTCTGTAAAATTTGGCGCATGCATCATCATGGTTTCTTTCGCTTCTTCTCCTGCATTTTGAACCACTAGCATGACATCATATAGTGGATTTCTACTCACATTTCTTGTAATTTGTAAATCATTTATGAGTTGATCAAATGGATAGGCTTGATGATTGAAGGCTGTAAGTGTTTCTTTGGCTATGTTTTTATAGAAACTGTAAAAATCTTCCGATGGTTTTATGGTATTTCGTAATGCCAAGGTATTTACATAACAACCTATTTGATTGGTTACATCTGCATGATCTCTTCCAGCAACTGTCGTTCCTATGGTAATATCATGCAAACCTGTGTATTTATAAAATAGCACATTCCACAATGCCAAAACTCCGGAAAACAGACTGCCATTTTCCTCTTTAAGAAATGCTTTTAATCCGTTGGATTGATCTAATGATAAAAAAGTTTCAAGGGTATCGCCATTGTAAGTTTTGAGTTGTGGACGTTGTTTTTGAAATGGTAAATCTATAGGAGTTTGTTCGCCTGAAAGCTTGTCTAACCAATACGATTTATGCGTTTCAAAAGCTGTTTCTTTCATTTTTGAGATTTGCCAAGCTGCATAATCTTTATACTGAATATGTAGTGGTGCTATCGTTGGTGTTTCTCCATTTTTAAACGCTTCATAATACGTCATGATATCTTGCGATAAAATATTCATAGACCATCCATCACTAATGATATGATGCATATTGTAATAAATAGTGTATGTATCATGTGAAGCTTGAAAAATAGCCACTCTAAACAATGGACCATTTTCTAAATCAAATTTTACATAGGAATCTTCCTGAATGCGCTTTCTAATTTCCAATTGTGGTTGCACTTTATGGCGCATGTCATGATACGTCACAGAAAAATTAGTGTCCTCTGCATTTAAAATCCATTGGCGTATGTCTCCTTGTGCATCTTTTTTGAATACAGTTCGCAAAATTTCATGGCGTTCTATAACGGCGTGAATCGCTTTTTCTAGCAATAGAATATCATAATCACCAATAAGTGTAACATCAGACGGAATGTTATAGGCTTGCGAACCATCTTCCATTTGGCTCAATATCCAAAGCTGCTTTTGTGCAGCTGACAACCCATAATGCTCGCTTTCGGCAACTTTTTCAATAAACTTATCGTGAGCTTCCACATTGGAAACTCCATACTCTTTTAGATATTCAATGAGTGCAAACTTCTTTTCCTTGATTTCAAGTAAAAGCGTTTGATCTATACGTTCATTTTCAAAGTATAGCTTGAGTTTGTCACCTTCTTTGAGATCGACATAAATATTGTTGTTTGATAATTTTTGTAAAAAATCAATCATATTTCCATTTCGTTTAAGTTAACCATCGATTTGATAGCTTCTTCTTGTTTTTTGGCTAATGCTACTTGCGCAGCTAAGCTTTCTACCGTTGGATAGGTAAAAATATTTTTGATATTAATTTTTACTTCTAATGCGGCGGATAGTTTGTGTATTACTTTGATTGCTTTGATACTATGCCCACCAAGCTCAAAGAAATTGTCTGTAATTCCTATTTCATCTAGCTCTAACACTTCTTGCCAAATGGCTACTAACGTTTTTTCAAGTGCTGTTTTTGGTGCTACATATTCTTTTTTGATGATGGCAGTTTCATCAATTTCTGGTAAATTTTTACGATCTACTTTTCCGTTGGTATTCAGCGGCAGTTCTTCCAACATCATATAGTACGTTGGCAACATGTATTCTGGTAATTTTTTGCTAAGTTTTTCTCTAACGTGTTCTTTTTTCAGTGTAGTATCTCCAACAATATAGGCTACAATTGTTTTTTGTGTCTCAACCGTTCTGATGACGACTGCAGCTTGATGTACGCCTTCTATTGCTGTAGTTTTTTGTTCTATTTCACCAAGTTCTATACGATATCCTCTTATTTTAACCTGATCGTCATTTCTTCCTTCAAACGTAATGGTTCCGTCGTAATGCCATTTTCCTAAATCACCTGTTTTGTACAGTAATGCATCTTCTTTAAATGGATTTTGAATGAATTTTGAAGCTGTCAATTCTGGTCGATTATGATAACCACGTGCCAATCCATCGCCGCCTAAACAAATTTCTCCTGTTACACCAATAGGCTGTAATTCAAGTTTTTCATTTACAATATACGCAGTACTATTACTGATAGGTTTTCCAATAGGAATATCACCAGATACTTCTTTGATGTCATGCGTTAATGAGAACGTAGTATTTTCTGTTGGTCCGTATCCATTGATAATGTTCACATCAGGATATAAGGTACGTAGTTGCTTTATATGGTGTGGCGATAGTTTGTCTCCACCAACTAAAATATTTTGCAAACCATTAAAAAGATGAATGTCAGAATCTACAAGCTGATGTAACCAACCGGCTGTAAACCACATGGTAGTTACTTTTCTACGTTGAATTTCCGTTGCTAATAAATTGCTTTGTAGTAATACATTTTGCGAAGTCAATACCAACTCACCTCCATTTAACAATGCGCCCCAATATTCAAATGTTGTTGCATCAAATGAAAAAGCTCCAGTAGACAGGATGACATCTTTTTCAGAAAATGCATAAAAGTTTGTCCCTTTTACCAAACGCACAATGTTTTTATGCGTCACCATGACTGCTTTTGGAATTCCAGTAGAACCTGATGTATACATTAAATACGCTAAATTGTGCGCATTGGCTTCAACTGCTACAAAATTGCGGTTATATTTCTCGTTGTTTGTTATGAACTCGTTTAATACGCTTGCATCTATATACGCTTTGCAATTGCTATCTTTTTCAATGAAACTGAGTACATCGTCAGGATATTCTAAGTTGATTGGCACATAAGCTGCGCCAGCTTTCATGATTCCTAATACAACCACAAGTAACCACTCACTCTTTTCCAGTTTTACACCGATAAAATCATCGGGTTGCACTTGGTATTGTGTTTTTACAAAATCTGCAAAAGCATTGGATAAGACCTCTAATTCTTGATATGTAAATTGCTTGTCTTCAAACACAATTGCAGTATTTTTCGGAGTTTTTTCGGCTTGACCGTGAAATACCTCAGCAACTGTTTTATTGTCAGGATACTCCGTTTTTGTATTGTTAAATACTTCTAAAATTGTATGACGCTCTTTTGGAGATACAATGTCTATTTCGGTTAATGGCTTTTTAATATTTGTACAAAATGCCTGCAATACATACATAAAATGTTCACTAATCATCTGAATCAGCGCCTCTGCATAGCGTGCTTCGTTATATACAAATGAAATTTTCAGCGCTTCGTCTAAGGGATCTACTCCTACTAAAAAGTCATAATCTACTTGCAGATGTACATTTTTTGATACGACATCAAAAGTTGCTTCATTTTCAGAAGCATCTTCTGTTTCAGTGAGCATGTTTTTAGGGAAATTCTGAAAAATCACCACATTGTCAATTAAATCATTTCCTAAAGGATGCTTGTATTGAATTTCAGATAAGTTGACATGATGATGTGATTTACTTCTGATGGCTTCATTTCTGAATCGCACTAAAATATCTTCTACAGTTTCTGTGTCATCGTATTGCAAACGCACAGGAATCATATTGATAAAGAGTCCAACCATACGTTCAACATCTGTAACTTCCGAAGGTCTGCCAGAAACAACCGCGCCAAACACAACATCGTTTGTATTGTTGTATTTCGATAGTAAAAATCCCCAAATTCCTTGAATTAATAAGCTTTGGGATATTTTCGTATCACGCAATACTGTATTCATTTCGTCAAATAAAGTATTGTCTATGGTTATTGTTTGAATTCCTTTAGTGTGATATACTTCTTTGTTTTCTGGTTGTAATTCAAACGGAATTTTTGATTTTACTGAGAAGCCCTGTAGATAGTCTTCCCAGAATTTTTGGGAAGCTGTTGTGTCTTTTCGCTCCAACCATTTGATGTAATTTACATATGCTGGCGGTGCAGGCAAAATAACTTCTTTTTCTTTTAGTAAACTGGTGAGTACTACGTAAAAGTCATGTGTAAGTACACTTATGCTCCATCCATCAATTAAAATATGATGAAAATTCCAAATGAATTCGTATTCGTCATTCCCCAAATCAACAACCGTTAATGCCATTTGTGAAGGTTTGCTTAAATCAAATCCTGCCGCAATTTGTCGTGATTTTATTTGTGAAATGTACACTGCTGCGCTTATTCCTTCAGGTTTTTGTTGGAATGAGAATTTTGCAGGCACTTCTTTATGCACTATTTGTAATAAAGTATTTGCATATGTATTGGAAAAACTTGTACGCAAAATTGCATAACGTTCTATGAGTTTGCTATAGGCTTCTTTTAGAATAGCTGGCGCTAAGTTTGAAAAGCGCAAACAGAATGAGAGTTGTTCTAAGTTTGATGTTGATGCGGTATCTGAAATCCATTGGAAATACATTAATTCTTGCGATGGCGATAATTTATAGACATCTTCAACAGTGTTATTGCTATTGATTTCTGCAAGTTCTGCCAGCGATAATTTCTTAAATGTTAAATCTGATGGCGTATGAAAACTGTGTTCTTCTGCTGCTAAATTTTTGCTGAATGCACTAATTTTCTCCTCATATTGATTGGCAAGATGTTCAATGGTACTTTCCTGAAATACAGCATGATCATATTGAATTGTAACCTGCAGTTGTGTATTGATTATTGCCGCAGTGACATATAATTGTGCATTGTCATGAAGCTGCGTATGTATTACCGTGTTTTCTACATTATATTCTGAAAAGAGTGTTTCATCTCCTGCTGCAATAGTGCATTCTTCTGCCAAATTGAATGTTACAAATGGTTGATGATTTTGTGATACGGTTCCATCTTTTGAGATGTTTCGTAACGCTTCTTTGGTGACAACTAATTGTTCAATTTCAGAAGTTGCATTGCTTGTCAAAGTCAACGGATAGTGTGTGGTAAAACAGCCAACACTTCTAGAAATATCTGCATCTACATTAAAATTCCTTTTATCATCAATGATATTAAACGCATTGGTTTTTGTATCAAACACATCACGAAGTACCAAATCTAAACTGGTTAGTAAAATATCTTGAACTGTGGTTTTATAGGGTTTTGTCGCTTGCGTTTGCAATATCTGTGTACTTTCACTATTAAGTGTAAAAGCCTGATAACTGTTATAGTGTATCGTTTGTGAACGTACAGGTTCCGAATTGGCAATGATTGCTTCTTGTGGGTTTGGTTCCTCTTTCGTTTGAGCTTCCATTAGCAACGCGTTCCAACGTTTGAAAGAAATTGTTTTTAATGGTAATTGTATCGCTTGCTGTGCTTGATGTTGTTTGTAGAAATTTGCTAAATCTTCTATCAAAATCGTCCATGAAACACTATCAATTATGGTTTTGTGCGCATACAATACTACGTGATCTTCTGTTGCTGCACGAAATTGTTCTACACTAAACAACGGACTGTCTTCTAGTGTGAAACTTGCTTTTTTTGCTTCAATAGCTACCTGAATTGCAGTGGCATCTTTTTCGTGATAGTGAATCGCATCATTTGTTTTTGAACTATCATTAATCATCTGAAACCAAACTCCATTTTTCTGAATAAAGCGAGTTCGCAACATGTCATGTTGCACGAGCAGTGCTTCTACAGCCGCTGCCAAAGACGAACGATTTAAAAATGTTTTTGCTTTTACATGAATGTGCTGTATGTGATTTGCAGAGAATTCATGATTTGTTAAAAATTGTAATTGCAAAGGTGTGATGGCAACATTACCTACAATAGCTTTTTGATCGGCATTTTCACTGGTTGCAACTACATGTTTTGCTAGGTTTTCGAGTATTGGATGACTTAATATGTCTTCCGTCAAGATATATCCTCTTCGCTTTAAGCGTGAGGCAATGAGTATCGATTTGATAGAATCACCACCGAAATCATAAAAGTTGTCTTTTACAGAAATCGTGATTTCTCCAAGTACTTCTTTCCATACATCTACCAATATTTCTTCTTCTATGGAGCTAGGAATTACAATTGAATAGTCATTTCGCTTTTCTTGTACTTTTGGCAATGCTTTTTTATCAATTTTACCATTGGTTGTTAATGGCATTGATGCAATTGTGATGTAGTAACTAGGAATCATATATGCTGGTAAACTATTCCTTAGTGCTTCTCTTACCGTTGTATCATTAAAAGCATCATTTCCTACAATATATGCAACTAATGCTTTTTGATTTTTTACATGATCAACTGTTACAAAAACTTGTTTTACTGCTTCTTGTTTGAGTATTTCAGTTTCAATTTCTCCCAGTTCCACGCGATGTCCCATGAGTTTCACCTGATCGTCTTGTCGCCCGACATAATCAATCGTTCCATCATGTAGCCATCTTCCAAAATCGCCAGTTTTATATATTTTTTCTCCTGTTTTGTACGGATGCGAAACAAATTTAGATGCTGTTAATTCTTCACGATTTACATATCCTTTCGCAACACCTAATCCACCTATATATAATTCTCCAACAATACCTTCTGTAACTAAATTTCCTTGAGCATCTAAAATATATACATCCGTATTGGCAATAGGTTTGCCTATATAAATTGGCTCCTTTTCATTAAAAATTTCTTGTACAATACAACCAATCGTTGTCTCCGTAGGTCCGTATTCATTGTATATTTTTATGGCAGGATTTATTTCTTTTAATATAGAAACTTGTTGTGGTTTTAATTCTTCTCCACCAACGATTGCAACTTCCAAGGTTGGTGTTTTAATGTTTAATTCCGCTAATAGGTTTACATGTGAAGGCGTGAGTTTTATACAAGAAATAGTACTAGTTACGTACGTTTCCAATACGGTTAAAATATCGTTCTTCGTATCAAACACAGTCACAGCGCCACCATGTACAATTGGCAACCACAAACTCGTCAATGTTAAATCGAATGCACTTGAAGTAAACAATCCAAAATTATAGTTTGATAGGCTTTCGTTTAGGTAATATTCTTT
>JBCCLS010000079.1:0-9206 GCA_039026835.1 Bacteroidota bacterium
CCGAAAAACACAAAACTGGCAAAATGAATCCGATCAAAGGATTTTACAGAGGATTTGTATCTAATTTTAAAGCAAGTTCATCTTCGGAGTATTCTTCGCTCATTTATGTCATTCAAAATGATTAAAAACGCTTTTTAAGCCGATTTAAGCCCAATTTTAACCTAAAGTGATACAATCTGACATCATTTTTTCAAAACGTGCTTAAAAACGGTTGTAAAAAAGCGAATATTGATTGATTTTACTGATGATAATTTAAAACAATATCAGTTTTACTTATAAATAGATTTTCTACAAAAAATCCCACAATCACAACAATTTAAAATGTAAACTTTATTTCTATTTTTGCGGCAACAAAAAAATGATAACACAATTTGATGTTGGCATTTTATCATTGCAAACAAATTAGATAACAACAAAAAAACATACTCATGAAAAAATTACTTCTTGTCGCAATTGCTGCTGTTGCATTGTATTCTTGTCAAAAACCTATGAAAATTGGTTTTGTTGACAATACAGAATTGGTAAATGAATATCAAGAGAAAAAAGATTTGGAAGCTGTATTTAAAGCTCGTGTCGATGCGTTTAACAAAAAGAAAGATAGCTTGCAGCAAATGTTCAACTTAGAATACAAACAAGCACAAGAAATGGCAGCCAAAGCGTCTCAAAAAAAACAACAAGAATTGTCCATGCAAATTCAACAGTTGGGCGAGCGTTTGGACCAACAAATAAGCATAGAACAAAAAAGTATCTCCGACGATAGCAAAGTGCAAAATGATACGATTTTGAGCACCATCAAACGTTTTGTGAAAAATCACGGTATTGCGAATGACTACGATTTTATTTTTGGAAAAAATGAAATTACAGGAAACTTATATCATGGAAAAGAAGCACACGATATCACAAAAGCGGTTTTAAAGGAACTAAATGACGATTACGCTAGTAAGAAGAAATAGAAAACAAACTACATACAAGATTCAAAAAAGATGTTCGAAAGAAGGTCTTTTTTTTGTGGGAATTTGAACTTGAAACTGAACTTGAGTTTGCAATAAAACTTATGAAAAAGCTGAACAGCAAAAAGATAGCGAAGCTATTAAAGACATAAATTATCCAATTGGTACATTTTCAAATTGACTCATTGCTCCATTACACACTTCGTATCATATTCAAAAAATCACTGCGTTTGTTGCGCGATACGGGTAATTTATGATTGTCCTGCAACACTACATATCCTTCGTTTAAATACTTTAAAATATAGTTGATATTGATTAAATGCGATTTGTGGATGAGGTAAAAATCGGTGTGTTTTAGCAACTTAAAAAAATGACCAATACTGTAGGAACTGACAATAGGTTTGTGGTGTTGAAAGTAGATTTTGGTATATCCGTCAATTCCTTGGCAGTGTATGATATCTTCAATTTTGACAAACTCCAAACCTTCTTGCGATGGAATGACAATTTTCTTTTGCTGAAACGTTTTGATGCCTAAATTTTCAATGAGTTGCGTGTTTTTCTGTAACGCTGTCGTATCTGCAATATTTTTTGAAGCAATCGCAACAGCCTGAATCAAATCCTGATTGTCAATAGGTTTAACAATATATCCAATTGCACAATGTTTGATGGCTTCCACGCCAAACGTATCAAACGCAGTCACAAAAATAATCTCAAAACCAGGTTCAGGAATTTGTTGCAATACTTCAAAACCATTCATCCCAGGCATGGCAATGTCTAAAAATACCAACTGTGGATGTAGTGTATTCAGCAATTTGACTGCTTCTTCAGGATCTTGGGTTTCGCCGATCACGGTTACATTTGGACACAAGCGTTCCAACTTATTTTTTAAAATTGCCAGCGATTTGTGCTCATCGTCAATAATAATAGCCGTTATATTCATATCATTTTGGGAGTTTAAAAGTTAAGGTTACAAGTGTTCCGTTGGCATCATCAATATCAGAACGATCTTGAATGGTGTAGTCGATGTGCCAATTATCAATTTGTTGTAACAATTGCAAACGTTCGTTCAATACATGAGAAGAGTGCGAACGTTGGTGTGCGTTTGTTTTTTTTGCTAATTTTTTTGATTGAATAATACCAATACCGTCATCCTGTATGCTAATGCGAAAACGATCGTCGGAAAGTTGTGAAAATTTGATCGTTACCTTTCCGGGAGTTTTCTTGTGAAAAACACCATGAATTACGGCATTCTCTACAATAGGTTGCAATACCATTGATGGCATTTCGGCTTCTGTATCTACAGTATCTTCACAGATAATCTCGTATGAAAGTTTGTCTTCGAAACGCAGTTTTTCCAATGCTAAATAGTTAGAAATCAATTCAATTTCTTCTCCAATTGTAATGAGTTGTTTGCGCGAATATTCAAAAAATTGCCGAACTAATTTTGAAAATCGTGTTAAGTAATTTTCAGATTGTTCTACATCATTCATTTGAATATAATACTGGATAGCATTGAGTGAGTTGTGTACAAAATGTGGATTCATCTGCGATCGCAAGGCATGCAATTCCAATTCTACAAGCTTCTTCTCATAACTATTGATCGATATGGTTTTTTCGGTAAGAATCTTATTTTTTCGTGAATTAAACACATAAAAAAGAATAACTACAGCGACGGCAATTAGCAACGCAGCGGCAGACAACAAGAAGAACATTTCTTCCGTAAAAATAGGTGTTATATCTTCCTTTTTAGGCATAAAAAACTTTTTAAAATACAACCATACAACACAGCATTCAACATGGTAATGACGATACTGTAAAAATTGCCACCATAATTCAAATAACTGTGAAAAATTAACAAAGGAATCAAGCCAATATAAAAGCAGAACAATCCGGTAACAATCCAGAATTTTTGTGACCTTGCAAAACTAATAATAGCATCTGCGTGCAACAGTTGCACAAAATAATTGATCGTTAAAGTCAAAATGCAAAATGCGCCTGTAATGATTGGGTTTAAATACAAATTGTACAACGGATTTTTATCAAAAAGATCATACAAAAAAACAACTGCAAAAACAGTGAGCAATACAGGCACTAAAAACCGACGTTTCTGCAAAATTTTGTAAAACCAGAAAAAGAAAAAAAGAAAAGAAACCAACGTATACACATTGTGAATAATATCATTGGTGTACTCTGAAAAATGTTGATAACAAAGCGATACTATTTCATGAAAAACCACATACACTAAAAACCACAAAAAAGGTTCTTCAGTAGTTTCTTTATAATCTTTTCTAAACCAAAAAGCTGCAACTAAGGCAGCTATTTGAAAACATAAAAAAAAAGTATACACAAAAAACTCCATCTGTTTATTGGTTTTTTGGACCTAGTACAGGACATGGTACATTAGACTCATATTTTTTGGGAGGTCTTCGGGAACTTCCGTAATTCAAAGCAGGAATTTCATATACATTTTCATATTCATTAGGATCGTCAGAACCGTCTTTAAGCGTAGCCACAAAAAATACCGTTGTATAATACGTTCCTTGTGCTTCCGAAATGTGTTTTGTATCACCTTTCACAAGGTCTTCTACATCAAATTCATCGGCATGTTTGGCTCCTAAATACACACGAAAACCCAATTGTTCATCGTCAATATTGCGTTTTTTAGCTTCTGTTTTCAAATAATTCAAACTTTCCATCATTTGATCGTGTGTAAACGAAATAACTCTATTGTCATATCTGGGAACACTATCAAACCCTTTGAGTTTGATATAATTTTCTTCCATAGTTTGCGCATCTATTGCACTCAACGCAGTTGACGGTAACTTTGCATCATCATCATCCGTACAAGCACTTACACTTAAAAGTAAGAATAAAATTGTTAAATATTTAAAAGTAGTCTTCATAATTTTTAGTTTTATAGTTCCGCCAACCGAAATCGGCGGAACATTTTTTGGGTTAATTAACCATTTATTACAGTAATAGGAAAGCGTGTTTTTCCTGTATTATCTTGATTGATTTCTATTTGATCAATACAGTATTCTACCAAAATTTCATATTCAGCAGCTCTTGCACGCACCATTGACAAATGCACAGCCTGACTTGCACAACTACAGCCACACAAATCACCAAGATGAATCAAACGATTCGGTACAATTTGAATAGCATTGCCAGCAAATTCTTCTTTAGTAGGTTTTACGGTTCCTACCAATTTCGATGGCTCATTCATGCGGATGTTTGTAGCCTTTACAGGTTGACTGATCGCAGAACGTTTACTACTAATAGCTGCCTTACTTTGCGAAACTTTCTCTCTAGCAACTTCCTTCCTGTATACAATGCTAATCTTCGTAATGGTTATACCGCGCATGCGCAGATTTTGATACGGATTGCAGGCTGTAATGTATAATACTTCCGAATTATTCGTCACTAGCTGATCTTTACTATGATCGCCCCAATGCAAGTAGAAGCAAGGTTCTAATTTTGGCAACTCGAGTGAGGAACAGGTTGTATTTGCATATGGAGTTTTGCATACTTTAGGATTATTTTCATTTCCTGTAACGGTAAACGTTTTTCCTAAAGCCTGTTCTTTGAGTACAGCACGCTCTGTTTGAATTGCGTCTGTACAAGGACCACAACCACATTCGTCTACACAATTACATTCTTGAGCACACTCTTTACATGCGTCTTCAAACAAGGCATTTATCGGAAATCTAAAAATCAAAAACTCATCGTGGTTAAAACCTCTAAATGGTGATTGCGAATGTTGATGTCTTCCTGAATCGTACCAAACAAATCGCGCATCTGAACCAATATTTGGATACGATCTAAATGTATTTCCACGATTTTCTTCACCAACACTTACAGCTTTCCACTTGTCACAATGTGCTTTATTTACTTGCTCATTTACTACGGTTAAGGAAGGTCTTGAATTTGCTCGGTCAAAATCGATTCCTGTTGGAAACACTTCCCATTTTTTACTTCCTCCAGAAACTACGCGTTGGTTGCCCGTAAGTTCTGCCAACAATCCGTTTAATCCCATATCATCACTCCAACACACAAAATAGAGGTATTGATTGCAGTGCACATCTGCCTCAAAGCGCACAGATTCCAAATCGCTGTTTTGCGCTATTTTTTGTTCAATTTCGTGACAACTTCCAACATATACATCCGCATAATTGTCGCAGGAGTATATACCTTTTATACGTCTAGGTTTTGTACATTCTTTACTGTTTTTCATATTATATTCTTTAAGTTTATTGCCTACTCTGTTATGAAAAAAGGCTTTTCGGTTTCCGCCTTACAATGAGTCATGCGTGCATAATTCTGGCAACAAAGGTGAAGCTGTGCGCTGTAAAGACATAGCACAATTACAGGAACTGTAGAATTGATTCGAGGATCGGTCAAGCTGATTTTATAATACTTTGTTAAAAAACTTACAAAAACACCACGGCCAAATTTCAGAACGTTAATTTTGTGTAAAATTAAATGGGCAGTGTAACCTTTTGCTTTCTAAATCGTTACTATGCTACATTAATCAATTGAAAAAACACGCACTACCCATGAAAAACAGTCTCGTCTGTCTTTGTCTTTTTATGACAACATTCCTCTTTGCACAAGAAAAATTCAGCGTAAGCGGAACAATCAAAGACAAAAAAAACGGTGAAACTTTATTTGGCGCCACCGTTTATCTAAAAGGCACTAGCAATGGTGCTGTTACCAACGAATATGGTTTTTACTCACTTACTGCGCCTTCGGGCAAATACACTTTGGTGGTTTCTTTTTTAGGATATGAAAATGTCACCAAAGAAATTACGTTAGATGTTGACCAAACGATCAATTTTGAAATTATAGAAGCATCTACCTCATTGGAAACAGTCGTCATTGAAGCCGAAGAATCCGAACGTGTCAGCATTCGAAAACCACAAATGAGTGTCTTCAAACTCAACGCAGCAACGATCAAGCAAATGCCTGTAGTTTTAGGAGAAGTGGATGTGTTAAAATCCATTCAACTATTGCCTGGTGTTACAAATTCAGGAGAAGGAACTGCCGGATTCAACGTACGTGGAGGTGCCGCCGATCAGAACTTAGTGTTGCTAGACGAAGCCATCATTTACAATACGTCACACTTTTTTGGGTTTTTCTCGGTGTTTAATGCGGATGCCATCAAAGATATCAGACTTTACAAGGGAGATATTCCTGCGAAATTTGGCGGACGTATTTCTTCGGTTTTAGACGTACGTCAGAAAGATGGAAACAGTAAAAATTTGGAAATAAATGGTGGTGTCGGACTCATCTCAAGTCGCCTTGCGGTAGAAGGCCCAATGTTTAATAAAAAAGGTTCATTCTTGGTGGCGGGAAGAAGCTCGTACGCACACTTATTTTTGCCACTTATTGAAGAATTGGCAGATGATAAAATTTCGTTCTACGATCTCAATCTAAAAACCAATTATGAAATTAACGAAAACAACCGAATCTACTTGTCAGGGTATTTTGGAAGAGACATTTTTGACATTTCGCAATTTATTAAAAACCGATACGGAAATGCTTCTGCAAACTTGCGTTGGAATCATGTATTTAACGAAAAACTCTTCTCTAACTTATCCTTTATTTACAGTGAATATGACTACGAAGTGATTCTGGATTTCATCAAACTTGATTGGATTTCCGACATTAAAAACTTCAATTTAAAATACGATTTGCGGTATTATGCAAACAACAATTTAAAACTCGATTTTGGCGTCAGTGGAATTACTTACGATTTCAATCCCGGCGAAGTACAACCTTCCGATCCGAGTTCGTCTATAAATTTCATCAAACTCGATCAAAAAAGAGCTTTTGAAGGTGCGGCGTACATCAGCGCAGAACACGAACTCACCGACAAATTATCAGCACAATACGGATTGCGATTTAGTGTGTTTAGTCGCTTGGGTGGACAACCAATTTCCAACTATGCCAACGATCAACCCGTAGTGTACAATGAACAAATTGGCATTTATGAAAGAGGCGAGGAGATTAGTACCACAGACTTTGACAAAAACGAAAGCATCAAAACCTTTGCTAATTTAGAGCCGCGTTTGGGACTATCGTATCAGCTCAATGAAAACTCGTCAGTAAAAGCAAGTTACACACGTTCAGTGCAGTATGTACATTTACTATCCAACACCATTTCTGTGACGCCGTTAGATGTGTGGACACCAAGTGGCGAATACATTGATCCACAAAAATCCAATCAATATGCAGTGGGATATTACCGAAATTTCAAAGACAAAACCTATTCGTTAGAAGTAGAAGCATATTACAAAAATGTAGACAATCGTATCGATTATATTGACGGTTCGGATTTGATTGGAAACAACAATATTGAAACAGAAATTCTCAACGGAGAAGCAAGAGCGTACGGTTTGGAAGTATTAGTACGCAAAGACAAAGGAAAACTTAAAGGCTGGTTGGCTTATACCTTATCAAAATCGGAACAACGCTCGTTGGGCGGCAATGCGGGCGGTCCAGGCATTAATCGTGGTGATTGGTACAACACACCATTTGACAGAACACACGATATTTCCCTAACAGCAAGTTATGATCTTACGGACAAGTGGCGATTTAGTGCAAATTTTGCCTACCAAACAGGTCGCCCTGTAACTTTCCCAAATGCGCAGTACCAATACGAAGGATTGTCTATTGCAAGTTTTGATCAGCGAAATGCAAATCGTTTGCCAGACTATCACCGACTGGATTTATCAGCGACTTACACGCCTACTAAAAATAAAAACAGACGTTGGCAAGGTGAGTGGGTTTTTGGGATATATAACGCTTACGCGAGAAGAAACGCAGCTTCAATCTCATTTACACAAGACTTTAACAATGGAATCAACGAAGCGCGTCGATTATCAATTTTTGGAAGTGTCATTCCGTCCATCACCTACAACTTTAAATTCTAAGCTCATGAAAAAATACATACAACATACATTTCTATTCGTTCTTTTCATCGCCTTTGTTTCTTGTGATGATCCTGTAGATGTCGATTTGATGGATGCGCCACCACGTTTGGTCATTGAAGCTTCAATCGATTGGGAACAAGGCACTGTAGGAAACAACCAAATGATAAAGCTAAGCACATCTACGCCATTTTTTGACAACACTAGCGATGCAAGTGTGACTGGTGCGAGTGTCAAAGTAACCAATAACAATAGCAATGCAGAATTCACTTTTACAGATCAAAATGATGGAACCTACACTACAGATAGTTTTGTGCCTGTGTTGAACAATTCTTATACGTTGGAAGTTATTTATAATGGAGAAGTGTATACGGCAACTGAAACGATGACGCCTGTAACGGGCATCAATGAAGTATTTCAGTCTTTAGAAGGTGGATTTGACGAAGAATTATTGGATGTAAATATTACGTATAACGATCCGCAAGAATTTGGAAATTATTATATGATTCGCTTGCAGGAAGTTGGTGATTTATTTCCGATCATTGAAACGCGCTCAGACGAATTTACCAATGGAAATGTGCAAGATGAATTTTTTGAAAAAGACGACGACGATGATTTTCCAGACAATCAATTTGATCCTGGCGATTCGGTAAACATAAAGCTTTTTGGAATTTCAGAACGGTATTACAATTACATCACATTACTCATAGAACAGTACGATTCTGCCGGAAATCCATTCGCAACTACACCTGCTGAAATTCGTGGCAACTGTATCAATGTTACCAATACAGACAATTACGCGTTTGGTTATTTTAGAGTCACCGAATTTGATCAGGTAGATTATACTTTTCAGTAGGATTTCATCGGTCATTCCTGCAGCTTGTGCTGAACTTGTTTCAGTAAGGTAGGAATCTGTAAAATTTCAAACCAAAAAGCAGTTTTTTTTAGGAGTCTAGATGCTAGAGCCAAGATTCTAGACGTTTTCATACTGTATTTTTGCTAAAGTACGAAGTTTTATTTTTCAGACTAAACAAGATTATCTTTCAGGAATCTAGATACTAGAGCCAAGATTCTAGACACTTTTATATAGTATTTTTGCTAAAGCTTGAAGCGATACTATTTTAAATCGAAAAAACTCTTGCGTTCATTTTGATAAACTCAATGTGAACGCAGGAATCTTTATTCTGAAGGAACAAAAAAATGATTTTTTTAAGAGTCAGGAGTCAAGAATCTATTAATCTTAGTTCTCAAAAAAAAGCACAAAATAACCTCGGTAATACTAAGAAATTACCGAGGGAAGAAAAACTAGTAAATAGGTTTTGAG
>JBCCLS010000080.1:0-9189 GCA_039026835.1 Bacteroidota bacterium
CAGCATTCTTCAATAATACAGATCTTATCCTGTTTGTGTCAAAATATGTTTGAATTCACCTGTAGTTTCATTATTTTATTATGTAATATGTTTTAATAATTACAACATTTGTTGTATATTTGAAGTATAATTCTTTCTAAACATAAACATTTTAAGCTTAAAAGTCTGTAAGAAACAAATCGCGATACGTTTGTTACAAATAAGGAGAAAACCGAAAAGCCTTTTTCAAAGAGTAGGTGAAAATTTTAAAAAATTATAATTATGCCAGTTAGTCCAAATGAAATTGCAAGAATTGATTTTAGTGCAATGTTGGGAAAACCGTTAACCGCTGTGATTGATGCGCAAGCCGCCGCAGCACTTTCTACAGTAGATTTTATCAATCAGGTAGGCCTTGGTGGTTCTGATGGAAAACAAGTACAATATGTTGAATTTAAATATACAAAGTTGGTAGATGGCTCGCCAACAAACGCTACGTTAAAAACACCGTTGTTAACAATTGTACCTATTCCATTTCTGAGAGTTGCAGATACCACTATAGAATTCAATGCAAAGATTTCCAGTGTTACAGCAATTGAAAGCTCAACGAGTAACCAATTAAATTTAAGTGCAGATCTTAAGTTGCGTTGGGGTATTGGGCGCTTAAACTTTAAAGGGAGTTATTCATATCAAAAGAAAACGAGTAATTCTGATGAGTCAAAACGTTCCTATAGTATGAATGTTAAAATCAATGCTGTGCAAGAAGAAATTCCAGCAGGTTTGAATCGTGTATTAGATATACTTGAAGAATCGATTACTGAATCTGATGCGACCGTATAATACTAACATTTATGGGAAACCTCCAGGGAGGTTTCCTTGACTCTAAACTAAAAAAATCATGATTACATTAAAAGACTATATCGGAAAAATTTATAAAGAAGTCACCAATGCCAAAGTGCAGTCAGATATTGAAACCTTGGCCATTGCACAAGAATATGTTGCAAACCCATTGTTAAAGCATTTTGCAGTTCCTAACATTCGTATCAAAGACTTAGAGTTAACTATTCCTATAGCGGTTGACAAAACAGAAACAATCACCAATCATTATACAGATCGTGAGGTTCAAGATGTGTATGTAGCTGCTTTTTATAAAGTTACGGATGATTTTTTTCCAGATAAAACACCGCAAGTTCAACAATATTATATAGATATCCGTCCGCAAGTAGAGCAACAAGCAGCAACTCAAGCTGTACAAACAGCAACAGATTTACGAGAAGTTACCATTGCTGCAACACCAAGTACTACAGATGTAGCCAATGCAGATACTGCAGCTGTTGAAACACAAATGGCTCAACGAGCGACTGTGGGCGAGACTTCGGAATCGTCAGTAAGTTATACTACAATAGTAGTTGGGGAAGCGGAACGTTATTCAGATGCGGTTCATGCTGCTTTTGTGGGTCAATTCGCAGATCAAAATGAATTTAGAGTAGCCATGGTCGCAGAAATTGAAAAAAATCTACCACCGAGATTGCCGGAAATCCAAGATCTTCCAGTAATTGTAGAAACACAACGTTTAAAAGACCTGAATGATCCTTCGAGCTTAATCAGCATTAAAGTAAATATTACAGATGATGCAATGGAGTGGACGACAGACGTTGACGAAAACGGCAATGCTGTACAAAGACTAGATTATTTATAAACCTATAGTTTTTCAATACACAACGGAAAACTACAGTTATATTGACATACAACAGCATTAAAATTAGTTACAGAAACGTTGGAATTTTAAATCAAATACAGACATAGCAACAGCGATAACACATATTTTGAATAATGAAATTCAGCTTTTAAGTTGTAACGGTCATGTTACTTTATGTTGATGTAACGATCTAAAAACCGCAACAAATGAAAACAAGTATTATAGAAAAAAATACCTTCTTTGAGGCTTCTATTTTTAAAGTAGGATTGCTTTCTGAATTGCTCCGGTCCAAATCTTCACGCTTTTTAGCAGAGATTGAGCGTTGGCTTTTAGAAAATCAAGAAGCATTAAAGCAGTTTGGGTTTGTAGAATCGAGTCGCATGAGCATTTTACAAAATCAGCTATTTGTGGCCAAATCAAAAGATATTCCTCAAAAAAGAAGACATATATTAATGGTAGGTGCCAATTGTTTGGAAACAGCACATGGTGTACTGGCAGGGCTGCACGAGCCTATTAAAAGTAAGTTGATGAATGGGCGAGAAACGATTCAGCAGATTTTAATGATGGTGAAAGACAATCCTTCGTACACACAAAGACAACAAGAAAACTTTAATCTATATGTAAAGAATACTTGGAAACGTTTGCAGCAAGATACACAGTTTAATGCTGTAACCATACAATTGCAAACGTTACTACCGGAAGTTGATATTTACAGAATTATTGCAGAAGAAATAGAACTGTAACCTACTTATAACCTGAGTTCAATTAATAGAAAGTTTATTGTTATTTCTAATTAGCTCAGAAAAAACGCTAGTCAGTTCGAACACAGTCGAGAACACTTTGAAATTAGAAGCATCTCGACTGCGCTCGATGTGACACTAGTGTAATTTATTAAAAAATCCCAAAGCGTTATGCTTCGGGATTTTTTATCTCTCTTTTTTACTTTCCTCTTTATAGATCGAATCCTAAGTTTACGCCTAATTTTTGCGCAATAAGCTTATTGATTCGTGTTTTAATAGCACTGATTTTCACGCTCTCTAAAACGTTATTCGCAAAAGCATACATCAGTAATGCTTTTGCTTCCTTCATCGGAATTCCGCGCGAGCGCAAGTAAAATAAAGCATCTTTGTCTAATTGACCAATGGTACAACCGTGTGAACATTTTACATCATCTGCAAAAATTTCCAATTGTGGTTTGGTATTGATCGTTGCTTTGTCGTCTACTAAAATATTATTATTTGCCTGGAAAGCATTTGTTTTTTGTGCTTCTTTCTCTACAATAACTTTTCCGTTAAACACACCTGTAGAACGATCGCCAAAAATACCTTTATAATCTTGGTGACTCTCGCAATTTGGCTCAATATGATGCACCAATGTGTTGTGATCAACGTGTTGTTTGTTACCGATAATGGTAATTCCTTTCATGGTAGATTCAATGCGCTCTCCTTTTTGGAAAAACTGAAGATTGTTACGCACTAATTTTCCACCAAATGAAAATGTATGTACAGACACATTACTGCGTTGTTGTTGCGAAATAAAAGTATTGTCTATCAACGAAGCAGCTTCATTGTCGTTTTGAATTTTATAATAATCAACATATGCACTTTTATCCGCAAAAACTTCTGTCACAGAATTGGTAAACACCACATTTGAAGTCAAACTTTGATGACGTTCAATAATTTGTACGTGTGAATTTTCACCTACTACAATTAAATTACGTGGTTGCAACATCAACGATGCTTCATTTCCTGTAGAAAAATGAATAATCTGTATTGGCTTTTCTACAACTTTATTTTTTGGAATATGAATATATGCACCTTCAGAAGCAAATGCTGTGTTTAGCGAAGCAAGACTGCTATTTCTCTTTGCCGCTTTGTTATAATACGTATCAATGACAGTTTTGTATTTGGGTTTGCTAAATGCAGAACTCATCAAACAAACATCAATGCCATCATGGGTTGTTTCAGAAAGGAACGAACTGTATTTTCCATCAATAAAAACAACTTTATACGTGTCAATATCGTGGATAAAGTATTTCTTGACTTCCTTAAACTCAATGGCAGTTTCTTGTTGTGGAAAAATAGTATAATCTGATTTTAGCAAATTATTGAGCGAAGTATATTTCCAGTCTTCATCTCGTTTGGTAGGAAAACCTTTTTGCTGAAAGGTTTTAATTGCAGTATTTCGAACCTCATTTAGGTTTACCGCTTGTGTTGTGTCGTTCACACGATCTTCAAACACCATAAAAGAGGATAATAATTTATCTTTTAATTCCATTTGTAACCGCTTAAATAGTTGCTTCTTGCTTAATCCAATCGTATCCTTTTTCTTCTAATTCAAAGGCAAGTTCTTTTGTTCCCGATTTTACAATTTTTCCATCGTGTAATACGTGTACAAAATCAGGTACAATATAATCTAGCAAACGTTGGTAGTGTGTAATTACGATCACGGCGTTGTCGTTGCTACGTAATTTATTGACACCATTCGCCACAATTCGCAAGGCGTCAATATCCAAACCAGAGTCAGTTTCATCTAAGATGGCTAACTTTGGCTCTAACATGGCCATTTGAAAAATTTCGTTACGCTTTTTCTCACCACCAGAAAATCCTTCGTTCAACGAACGCGATAAAAATTTTCTATCAATTTCGAGTAATTCCGCTTTCTCGCGAATTTTCTTTAGCATTTCGCTCGCTGGCATTTCATCCAAACCTTTGGCTTTGCGCGTTTCATTGATCGCTGTTTTTACAAAGTTGGTTACAGAGACACCTGGAATTTCAACTGGATATTGAAAAGACATAAACACACCTTGATGTGCACGTTCTTCTGGACCTAATTCTTCAATATTTTCTCCGTTCAAGAAAATTTTACCATCGGTCACTTCGTATTCTTCTTTTCCTGCAATCACAGAAGATAAGGTACTTTTACCAGAACCATTTGGTCCCATAATCGCATGTACTTCTCCAGCGTTTACTTCCAGATTGATTCCTTTCAGAATTCCTTTTTCTTCAATACCTGCGTGCAAATTTTTTATATGTAACATTGTACTATGTTTTCAGTTTTTGAATCGAATCATTGATTATTTTTTGACGACAATTGTGCTGTCGTCTTCACTTGGTGCTTGTACTGAAAGAATTTCTTTGACTTCAATCACTTCTTTCCAAGCGTCTTTCATAGGATTTGGTTTCCGAACGCCTCTAATGACAACAGGAACCATATCGTGTTCATTCTTTTTATATTGATCGCACTGCTTATCAAGTGCGTGCATTTGTTCGTTAATTACCACACCGTACATGGTACTTCCTGACGATTGCAAAACGGCAGCGTTTTCATTTTCGAGATATAAGAATAATCCTGAAATAGTTTCGACACCAGTACTTTCCGTTTTGGAAGTAGACATTTCTGATTGTTGCGTTGTTTCACCATTCTTTTCAGTGGACTTTGCTTCGTTCTTACAGCTTATCATAAGAAAGCCAAGTGCAAAGATGAAATAGATTTTTTTCATGTGGTTGTATTTATAATTTTTATCCAACAGAACCTTCTAGGGAAATTTCTAATAATTTTTGTGCTTCTACAGCAAATTCCATTGGTAATTTGTTCAACACGTCTTTGCTAAAACCATTGACAATTAAGGCAATTGCTTTTTCGGTGTCGATTCCGCGTTGATTGCAATAGAAAATTTGATCTTCTCCAATTTTACTTGTTGTAGCTTCGTGTTCTATTTGTGCGGATTTATTTTTTGCTTCTATGTATGGAAATGTATGTGCGCCACATTTATTTCCCATTAAGAGTGAATCGCATTGTGAAAAGTTACGCGCGTTCTCAGCTTTTGCTGCAATTTGAACCAATCCACGGTAACTATTTTGTGAGCGTCCAGCAGAAATTCCTTTGGAAATGATGGTACTTTTTGTGTTTTTCCCTAAGTGAATCATCTTCGTTCCTGTATCTGCTTGCTGGTAATTGTTAGTGACTGCAATAGAATAAAATTCTCCAACAGAATTGTTTCCTTTCAACACACAACTTGGATATTTCCAAGTTACGGCAGAACCTGTTTCTACTTGTGTCCAAGAAATTTTAGCGTTGGTTTCGCACAATCCTCTTTTGGTCACAAAGTTAAATACACCACCTTTTCCTTCGGCATCTCCTGGGAACCAGTTTTGTACAGTAGAATATTTTATTTCTGCATCGTCTAATGCAATCAACTCTACTACAGCAGCATGCAATTGATTTTCATCACGTGATGGTGCAGTACAACCTTCTAAATAACTTACATAACTACCTTCGTCAGCAATCAATAAAGTACGTTCAAATTGTCCTGTTCCGGCTTCATTGATGCGGAAATAGGTAGACAATTCCATTGGACAACGTACACCTTTTGGAATGTAACAAAACGATCCATCTGTAAATACAGCCGAATTGAGCGCTGCATAAAAGTTATCTTTTTTAGGGACAATTGTTCCGAGATATTTTTGAACTAGCTCAGGATATTCTTGTATAGCTTCCGAAATAGGACAGAAGATAATGCCTTTGTCTGCGAGGGTTTTTTTGAAAGTTGTCGCTACCGAAACCGAATCAACCACCACATCCATTGCAATGCCTTGCAATCTTTTTTGTTCTTCAATAGAGATGCCTAATTTCTTATACATTTCCAACAACTCAGGATCTACATCGTCTATTGTTTTGTTTGGATCGGCGGATTTTGGGGCAGAATAGTAAGAAATTGCTTGAAAGTCTGGTTTTTCATAGCGAACGTTTGCCCATTCGGGTTCTTCCATTTCTGACCAAATTCTGAAGGCATCCAAGCGCCATTCAGTCATCCATGCGGGCTCATTCTTTTTGGCTGAAATGGCACGTATGATATCTTCATTTAGACCTTTGGGAAAGGTATCGCTTTCAATATCTGTATAAAAGCCATACTCATATTCCTTGGTCTCCAGTTCTTTCTGTAATTCTTCTTCTGTATATTTACTCATCTCTCGTTTGTTCAAAGTTTAAAGTTCCACGTTTAAGGTTGTTTGTTTTTATACTTACTACCTTTTAGGTTACTTTTTGACAAATAGTTTATAAATGCGCTAATTTTTTTACTAAGTACAAGTGTCTTGGTTTTCAAAATTTCGAAATCATCACTTGTAATGTATTTTCGATCATAAATTCTATACAATTGTGATCTAGTTTCTCCGCAAGATGCTTTTGCGATAGATAAAAACTGTATGAATTCTTTATTTCCGTTTCGTTCAAATCCTTCTGCAATGTTATCCATAATGGAACCCGAAGAAGCATTTATTTGGTTGAAAAGTTTATAATCATTCTTTAAGTTGGTAGTTTGTGTTAATTCAAAAACATCTTGACAAAGTGTTCTGGCTAGTTTCCAAATTTCTAAATCTTCAAACTGTCTAATAGTTGCCATTTGAACTGAACCTTGAATCAAAAACTTTGAACTTTAAACAAACATTAAAGAGAGAACGACTCCCCGCAACCACAGGTGCGCTGTGCATTTGGATTGTTAAATACAAATCCTTTTCCGTTCAAACCACCTGAATATTCCAAAATAGTTCCTACGAGGTACAAGAAACTTTTTTTGTCTACAATAATTTTTACACCATTGTCTTCAAAAATTTTGTCTTCCTGTGCATGACTTTTATCAAATGATAAATCGTACGAAAGTCCGGAACATCCACCACTTTTCACACCAACACGAACAAAATCTGTAGTCGCATCAAAACCGTCATCGGTCATGAGTTCGACTACTTTTTTACGGGCTGTGTCTGAAACTGTTATCATTATATTATTTTACATATTAATTGTATCTGCAAAGATACGCTATTTGCCGCTTTATTTGAAAAAACCTAACATTTATATAACATATTATGCAATAGAATTTTTTGATGGTGAAAGAGAAGCTCTTTTTTGTATCAAAAATACTGATTAGTAAGTGTTTACGTACCAAGTATTGTTACCAATTGTTCATAAAAAAGGAGAGATGCCTGAAGAAACAACTGCGTAGCGTTATTGCAAATGTTAAATTTATGTTAAATAATAAAAATAGAGCAACTCTAAAATAGTGATTACGAACTTAATTTCGCTATTAAAATAAAAGTATGTAATTAACTGTAAAATAGTTTGTTATGATAAAAAATAATAGTACACAAGAAAAAAGGCTACCAAACGCCTATAAAAATTGATTGCACATGTAAGTGAAAGCGAGTCTACCTCTGAAAGAATTCGTCTATACAATTTTACCTGTTTCAATGCAGTGCATAATTCTACATAGTTGGAAATGTGGTGAATATGCTAAGTTTGTCCTGTTCGCAATTCAAATTTTTTGCGATACAGTTTTAAAATATGTATGAATTAATAACCCCTATTTTTAATTAAAACATTGCACACATGAGACAACATTACACTTTTTTAGTAACTTTTTTAATTGCTAGTACTTTTAGCATCCAAGCACAAACTTTAGGATATGCCATGTGCTTTGACGGTTTGAATGACTTTGCACCTGTATACAGAACGACTGAAACAGGAATTTTTGGAACCAACGCCAACAATGATAGTTTTACGATTGAGTTTTGGATGAAAGACAACGGAAGCGCCGGAACTTATATGTATTCCAAACATTATGACAATGGCACCAAAGAAGGATATTTTATCAGTAGAGATGGTACGACTGGAGTAGTAACTGCCGGAATTGCAAATACCATGAATAACTGGACAACCGTAACAGGAATACGAGCTGTCAACGATGGCGTTTGGCATCATATTGCCGTAACACTTGATATCGCCGGAACTTTAAAACTTTATGTAGATGGCGTGTATGAAGGTAATGCAACAGGATTTACTCCTGTATTCGGAAATAATGTAGATGCACGCTTGGCGAGTTCTGAATATGAGAACACTTATTTTGCAGGTTCATTTGATGAATTTAAGGTTTGGAATACCGTACGTACTGAAACAGAGATAAACACAGGAAAACGCTTGCAACTAGACACAACTGCATTGCCAGCAAACCTAATACAATATTTTCAATGTAATGAAGGTATTCCGGGATATGATAACTGGGTTTTATATCAGCTATTGGATCACACAGGAAACAATCGTCCAGGTGATTTATGGAATGTAAGCCGTTGGGGCGCTTGTTCTAATTGGGTAGATTCTGTGCCAGATGTATTATTATCTACAGATACTTTTGAACCAACAACGGAAGGATTGACCTTATATCCAAATCCAGCAAGCCATCATATTCGAATTGACGGATTGCAAGCAACAGAAGAATTTGCCATTTTCAATACGCTGGGTGCGGTTGTCAAAAGAGGCACAATTGCCAACAATCAAGAGATGACAATTGCAGATTTAAAAGCTGGAATGTACTTTTTAAAGTTCAACGATAACAGAACGATGAAGTTTATAAAGCAGTAAGTAATATCAGTTATTGATATAAAGTACCGGTTTCGATGTTAACTTTGATTTATAGCCGTCACTTCGAGTGATTTTGAGGGACGAAAAATAGTATCGAGAAG
>JBCCLS010000081.1:0-9176 GCA_039026835.1 Bacteroidota bacterium
AGTCTTTTTTTCATTGCATTATACTTTTTTTTGACTTTGAGTTATTTTAGATCTGACGCAAGTTCTATAAAATTGTTACATCACACAAGCGAACTGTTAAATTTATGATTCCCTTTAATATACGGAAATTTCGACACTTATTAAAATAATCATAAATTTAACAGTTCGCTTGTGTGATGTAACAATTTTATAGAACTTGCGTCAGATCTAAAATAACTCAAAGTCAAAAAAAAGTATAATGCAATGAAAAAAAGACTATTTTCAATTGCTTCTTTGTTGCTTGTAGGCTTGTTTGCCCAAGCACAAGAGGTTAAGTTTGAAGAATACGATCTCGCGAATGGTTTGCACGTAATTCTTCATCAGGACAACACAGCTCCTGTAGTAACCACATCTGTAATGTATGATGTAGGTGGAAAAGATTTAGGAGACAATAACAATCCTAAACGTACTGGTTTTGCTCACTTCTTCGAGCACTTATTATTTGAAGGCACCAAAAATATTGATCGTGGTGCGTGGTTTAAAATTGTGTCGGCAAATGGAGGAACCAATAACGCTAACACTTCTAATGATAGA
Organism: Bacteroidota bacterium; assembly: GCA_039026835.1. GTDB lineage: Bacteria > Bacteroidota > Bacteroidia > Flavobacteriales > Flavobacteriaceae > Kordia. Next base: position 574 of record JBCCLS010000081.1, read on the forward strand.
ACGTATTACTATGAAGTATTCCCTTCTAACAATCTTGAATTAGGATTGTGGATGGAATCTGAACGTATGCTACATCCTGAGATCAATCAAATTGGAGTTGACACACAAAAAGAAGTTGTAAAAGAAGAGAAAAGACAACGTTATGACAATCAACCGTACGGACAAATTTTGTTTGTTGTTAGTGAAAATATCTTCAAAAAACATCCGTACAAACACAAAAATATTGGAGAAATGGAGCATATCAATGCTTCTACGTTAGATGAATTTAAGGCGTACTTCAAAAAATTCTATGTACCAAATAATGCGACTTTAGTGGTTGCAGGTGACATCGACGTACCAAAGACAAAGAAACTAATTGAAGATTACTTTGGCCCAATTCCTAGAGGTGCAGATGTGGTACGAAACTTTCCAAAAGAAGATCCAATCACGACATCATCAAAAGTGAAATTTGAAGATCCTAACATTCAAATTCCTGCAATTATTGCAGCGTACAGAACACCTGGATTTGCAACAAGAGATGCCCGTGTGTTAGACATGATTTCTACCTACTTAAGTGGTGGAAAAAGTTCCAAATTATACAAGCGTTTGGTAGAAGACAAAAAAATGTCGCTCGCTGTACAAGCAGTAAACATTAGTCAAAGAGATTACGGAACGTACGCATTATTTTCACTTCCTTTAGGCGAAAACACCTTAGAAGGTTTGTTAGCTGAAATGGATGACGAAATTGCAAAGCTTCAAACAGATTTAATTTCTGAGAGAGATTACCAAAAACTACAAAATAAATTTGAGAACAACTTTGTAAACTCAAATTCAGGCGTAGAAGGAATTGCCAATTCCTTAGCAAGATACCACTTATTATATGGTGATACGAATCTAATCAATACGGAAATTGATATCTACAGATCCATCACAAGAGAGGAAATCAGAGACGTTGCCAACAAATACTTGAAAACAAATCAACGTATACTTTTAGATTACGTACCTGCTGAAAAAACAGAAAAAAAATAAAAAATTACAGATGAAAACAAAAATAGTTTCACTTCTTGTATTGTTTGTAGCTTCACTAACAATGCAAGCCCAAATAGACCGATCTAAGCAACCAAAGCCAGGACCGGCACCAAAAGTTAATCTCGGAAAACCAGATAAATTCACACTTAAAAACGGGTTGACAGTTTTAGTGGTTGAAAATAATAAATTACCACGTGTTTCTGCCAACTTAACCCTAGACAACCCACTAGTTTTAGAAGGAAAAAAAGCAGGACTTACAAGTTTAGTTGGTGCTTTATTTGGAAATGGTTCTACAACGGTTTCTAAAGACGCTTTCAACGAAGAAGTAGATTACTTAGGTGCTTCTTTAAATCTTGGCCCTAGCGGAGGGTTTGCAAGTTCTTTATCCAAATATTTCCCAAGAATTATGGAGTTAATGGCAGATGCTGCTTTGAATCCAAATTTTACTCAAGAAGATTTAGACAGCGAGCGTGCTAAAATTTTAGAAGGAATCAAGTCTGAAAAGAAAAACGTAAGTGCCATTGCTGGTAGAGTACAATCAGTGTTAGCATATGGTGCAAATCATCCGTATGGAGAATTTATTACAGAGGAAACAGTAAATAATGTAACCTTAGCTGACGTAAAAGCTTTTCATGCAAAATATTTCAAGCCAGACAATGCGTATTTAATTGTTATCGGTGATGTAAAGACAAGGGACGTAAAAAAATTAGTAAAGAAGCTTTTCAAAAACTGGGAAAAAGGAGCCATTACGCCTGACAGCTACGATACAGCTTCCAATCCCACAAATACAGAAGTTAACTTCATTAACGCAGATAACGCAGTACAGTCTGAATTAAGCATTCAAAACACGGTAAATTTAACCATGAAAGATGCAGGTTATTTCCCAGTTTTACTAGCCAATAATATCCTTGGTGGTGGTGGAGATGCACGTCTGTTTAACAATTTGCGCGAAGACAAAAAGTTTACGTACGGTTCGTATTCAAGTATAGGAAACAATAAAAAAACAATTTCGAGATTTAGCGCTACAGCAAGTGTGCGTAATGCAGTTACAGATAGCGCCGTTGTTGAAATTTTGAAGGAAATTAAAAAAATCACTACGGAATTGGTAAGTGATGAAGAGTTGAAGCTCGTAAAAGCAAAATACGTAGGTAGATTTGTAACTGGCGTTGAGCGTCCATCTACGATTGCGAGATATGCATTAAATATTATTACACAAGAGCTTCCAGAAGATTACTATGAAAAGTATCTTGAAAAAATAGAAGCAGTAACTAAAGAAGATGTTTTAAGAGCTGCTAAAAAATATTTCTTAAAAGATAACTTACGTATCGTTGTCACAGGAAAAGGAAGCGAAGTTATGGATGCGATTGAAAACATGACGTTTGATGGGAAAAAAGTACCTGTAAAATACTTTGATCAATACGGAGCGCCAACAGAAAAACCAGAGTTCAAAAAACCAATTCCTGAAGGTGTAACAGCACAAACCGTAATTGATGCCTATATCAATGCGATTGGAGGAAAAGAAAAGCTGATGAGCGTAGAAACCATTGTACAAGAAATGGGGACTTCATTTCAAGGAATGGATATGGCGATGACTATGAAACAAAAAAGCCCTAACCTGCAATCTGTAGATATGAGTCTCTCAGGAATGGGATCGGTATACAAACAAGTATTTGATGGAGAAAAGGGATACATGGCTGGACAAGGACAACAAAGAGATATGCCTGCTGAAATGATTTCAGACATGAAATCAAGAAAAGGATTGTTCCCAGAGTTATTCTACGATAGCAGCAAAATTTCGTTAAAAGGTATTGAAGCTGTAGATGGAAAAGATGCGTATGCTATTGTGATTGAAAAAGCAAATGGCGAAAAGAGAACCAATTATTACGATGTAAAAAGCGGATTCAAAGTAAAAGAAAGTTCTATAGCAAAAGGACCTGGAGGACAGGAAATTCCGCAAGATCGTATGTTTGGAGATTATCAAGATGTGAATGGCGTTAAAATTCCTCACATGATGGTGATTCCGGCAGCGGGACAAAAATTAGAAATGACTGCCGTTTCTATCAAAGTAAATACACCGTTGAGTAAAGAAGATTTTCAATAAATCTACACCGTAACATAAATGAAAAGCCTTGGTACATTTATCAAGGCTTTTTTTTATATGCGTTTTTTATTTTTTTCTCTTGTTGACTAAATACACTCCGACCAAAATAATGAGTCCACCTAAAAGTTGGTATACGCTTAATTTTTCTCCAGCAAAAACACCCCAAAAAATAGCTACAATGGGCATTGTATATGTAACCGAAGAAGCAAATACTGGACTTGATATTTGTACCAATCTACTGTAAATCACTTTGGCAATTGCCGTTCCAAATAGAGACAAAATAGCAACATACCCAAGCGCAGTTTGCATGGCTTTACTGTGCCAAATATCTTCAAAAAATCCTGTAAAATATAAAATGATCAATGCAGGAAGTGTAATAATAACGAAGTTCCCAGTTACGATTGCTAGGGCATTTACATGATTCAGATATTTTTTGATCATATTCACATTCAAACCATATCCAATAGTAGCCAACACAATAAAAATACTAAACCAATAGTTTTGACTTTCCTGAAAACTGGCACCAGCAAAAATCAATACGAGTGCACCTACCAAACCGATCAATACGCCTAAAATTTGCCTTTTAGAAACAGCAACACCAAAAAGCAACATTCCAAAAACAACCGTATGCAATGGCGTGAGCGAATTCAGCATGCTAGTAACACCGCTATCTAATTGTTCTTGTGCCAATGCAAAGAGAAATCCCGGGAATAACGAACCTGCAAGCGCAGTCCAAAAAATCCACTTCCACTCCGATCGTCGAATCGATTTTACTTTTCTCAATCCAATAGGAAACAAAAAAATCGCCGTCACAGAAATACGCAAAGCGCCTACCTGCACAAAGTTCAGTCCTTCAATAGCAAGTTCTATCAAAATAAAAGAACTTCCCCAAATTAATGACAATAAAGCAAGATAAATCCACTTTAATTTTGCGTGATCCATAACAGTATTTCGTAAGATCACACAAAAGTCCGACAATTATTTCGAATATTTTAGGCTTATTTGTTTAATTTTGTGATGATCTCATAAGTAGAAATTATATCTAAAAATTCAATATACAATTAAGATGAAAAAAATAGTATTTGTATGCGCAATGGCATTGGCAATTGTAAGCTGTAAAGACACAACACCACAAACAATTTCAGTAGACACACAAACAAAAACGGTACAAAAAGAAACGACCAAAGAAGACTTGGCTGCCGTATATAACAAAGCAGAATTTAAAATTGATGGAATGACCTGTGCTATAGGTTGCGCCAAACGTATCGAAGGCAAATTAGCGGCTATGGAAGGCGTAAAATCTGCAAAGGTAGACTTTGAACAAAAAATAGCAATGGTAGAGTACAACGAAGCTAAAGTTGATTTTGAAGCCTTGGAAGGCACCGTAGCAAAAGTACCTGGCGACTACAAGGTTACAGAAATGAAAAATGTAGAAGCATTTACAGAAAAAGAAGTAGAAGGCAAATAAACCTTTTGAAACTTAATAATAAAAAATCCTCAATTGTTATGATTGGGGATTTTTTTTGATGTATCAATTTGTTAATGTAAAAATGTACCAATGTTGATTTCAAAGACAAATCTCACCTTGATTTAAAAAGATTGCCACGACTGCGTCTCGCAATGACGTTTCAAAAACTCACCTACTCTCTTACAAAATACAAGAGCAATAGCGAAACTAGTTAATGTGTCAATTTGAAAATTTGAAAATGTGCTAATACAAATAATACTCAAATACTAAAAGGCGAAGCCGATACCAAAGCGAAGCGTGACTAACAATCTAAGAACAACAGCGTATCTAATCCCGCCACTCCAATGACTCAATCAACGTGCGAATGTCCTTTTTGATATAATTCACCGCAGGATAAATAGAATCATAATTTGGTTTGGCATTGAAGTACAACGAACCTGTTAAAAAGTGTTTGAGACTGTCCGTCACATAAAACTGTGCTTGTGAAGCTGCATTTCCTGATACTTCATACACCATCCCAAATACCTTTTGTTGTGCATTTTCGTATACTGTTGGCGCAATATCGTCTGCTTTTACAGCATGTTCATAGGTCAATTTTTGCACATCTTCCAACAATATATTTAAGTTATTATTGATAGGAACATAAGACAGGTGCAACGTGGCATTTAATGCAGGATAGTCTAAATTGATCCAGCAATTTTTCTGTGGTGCAATAATGGCAAGTTCGTTTTTATCAAACGCATACGGACAATCCGATTGGACATTGGCATAATTTGGCACAGGATATTCTAAGCGTAAAAATCCTTTGGGTTTTGGCAATACTTCCGTTCCACAAGAGATCAACAATACGCTGCTAATTAAAAAAATACTAATATGTCTTACAATGTTCATTCTTTGATTGTGACTTTTACTTGTTTCAATCGTTTGTTGTCAATTACTTCCACAGTAAACGTATAAGCACCAAAATTTATTTTATCGCGCACTTTGGGAAATCCTCTAAAAATTTCCAATACAAAACCTGCAATCGTTTCCGATTCTCCTTTGTGCGATTCAAATTCAGAGTTGTCTTCCAATCCAATGATTTTGTAAAAATCTTTCAAGTTTGTTTTGCCTTCAAAGACATAGTTTTTATCGTCAATTTTGGAATAATGCACATCTTCATCATCAAATTCGTCACTAATATCGCCTACAATTTCTTCAATCACATCTTCGAGCGAAACCAAACCTGAGGTTCCACCATATTCATCAACTACAATGGCCAAATGAATTTTCTTATCTTGGAATTCACGCAACAAATCGTCCAATTTTTTATTTTCTGGTACAAAATACGCATCGCGCAACAGTTTTTCCCACTGAAAGTTTTTGGTGTCAATATGTGGAATAAGGTCCTTTACATATAAAATTCCTGAAATTTCGTCCAAACTGTCTTTATATACAGGAATTCGCGAGTAGCCATTTTTAGTAATTTCACTCAAAACTGCTTCAAACGACATGCCTTCTTTGAGCGCAAAAACGTCCATACGTGGCTGCATCACTTGCTTGGTATCGGTATTTCCAAACGAGACAATTCCTTGTAAAATTTTCTGTTCTTCTTTCGTAGTTTCATCTTCCGAAGTGAGCTCTAATGCTTGTGATAACTGATCAACCGACAAATTGGTTTTTCGTTTTCCCAATTTATTCTGAATCAACCCAGATACAAAACTCATCGGCATGCTAATCGGCGAAAAGATTTTATCGAGCACATTCAACGGAAATGCCATCATCGCAGAAAACTTGTGTTTGTTTCGACTTGCGTATACTTTGGGGAGAATTTCACCAAAAAGTAAAATAAAAAAGGTCACTACACCAATTTCAATCAACAAACGAAGCCACTCTGTGGTAATTCCTCCAAAAAATTTATCACTAAAAGAAGCAAACAATAATACCGTAGCAATATTGATAAAGTTGTTGGCCACTAAAATGGTTCCTAATAATTTTCGCGGTTTGCGTAAAAGTTTTGCTGCCAGTCGCAAACTCGAAGAATTTGATGCCGAAGCTTCGTTAATGTCTGTTTGAGATAAAGAAAATAGCGCGACTTCCGCACCAGAAATTAATGCAGAACAAATGAGTAAGACACCAAAAAAAACAATCTTAAAAATATCAAGTCCAGTAAAAGACACTATGTAGATAAATAAACTGGGTTCTGGATCCAAAATCTAGGTGATTAATTAAACTCTAATTAAAATGGCAGATCATCATTGTCATCAACATGCGTTGCTTGTGGCGTTTGTGCTTGTTGGGTTGGCTGCATTGGTTGTGCAGCAGGATGATTCGTAGTTGTGGATGCAGACGCACTTGCCGCTGCATTGGATTGCGATTCTTGCTTGGTGGACAAAAATGTAAAATCGGTTACTTGAATTTCAGTCGTGTAGCGCATTTGTCCATCTTCGCCTTGCCACTGTCTATTTTTCAAGCGACCTTCCACATATATTTTATCTCCTTTACTCAAGTATTTTTCACAAACTTCCGCAGCTTTATTTCGTACTACAATATTATGCCAGTCAGTGTTGGTAACACGTTCTCCTGTTTGTTTATTCATGTAAGATTCGTTTGTTGCTATCGGAAATCGTCCAATACAACCACCACCTTCAAAGTAATGCATTTTTACCTCATCGCCCAAGTGCCCTATTAACATTACTTTATTTAGTGTTCCGCTCATTGTGTAAAATTTATGTGTATAATCAAATGTACTAAAAAACCATCAAAAATTGAATTCCTCAATAAAGTTTCCCAACAAGATGGGAACAGGATATTTTCGAATTTCCTGCAAAAGTATACCATTTTTTAAATTCTCGGTCGTTTCTACAATCCAAAAAGTGGTGTGCAAGTGCTGATGTGATAGTTTGTGGATTTTTTCTTTTTTGTTGAATTGTGTGATGGAAAAGTTTTTTAAGTGTAAAATGTCTTCTATTTCTTTTTGGTGTGATGAAATATCGTCCACAGCAGCAGCTGTCTCCAATAAAGGAAATTGATACAATCCTTGCCAAATTCCTTTTCCTTTTCGTTCCTCCAGAAGCGTCTCAGTTTGGTTTGAAAGTACTACCAAATAATTAAACCAACGATGCTTTATCTTGGTTTTTTTCAGCTTTACTGGCAACATAGTAACTCGCTGTTCTTTCAATCCTTCACAACTTTCACCCACAGGACAAATAATACAATAGGGCCTTTGTGGTTTGCACTGCACAGCACCAAACTCCATAATCGCCTGATTAAAATTAGCTGGATCGTCATAGTCAATCACCTCAAATGCCAATTCTTTAAACTTTTTGACACCTTCGGTACTATTAATAGGAAGATCAATATTAAAATAGCGTGACAATACTCTGTAGACATTTCCATCCACTACAGGTGCTACTTCATCAAAACAAATAGAAGCGATAGCACTTGCAGTATAATCGCCTACACCTTTTAGTTTCAACAACTCTTTATATGTATTGGGAAAAGTTCCATTATAATTTGCAACAATATCTTTTGCGGTGTAATGTAAATTGCGCGCCCGCGAGTAGTAGCCTAATCCTTGCCACAACTTGAGCACCTGAGATTCTTCGGCATTTGCCAAATCGTATACCGTAGGAAATGCTTTCGTAAACTTCTCATAATAAGGAAGTCCCTGCGCTACTCGGGTTTGTTGCAGCATAATTTCGGACAGCCAAATTCGGTATGGATCTTTCGTTTTTCGCCAAGGTAAATCGCGCTTATTTTGCAAATACCAACGTATAATTTCTTTAGAAAAGTTCATCAAATCAAAATAATACGCAAAAATAAATGTTTATATCGTTAAAATTTAATCAATTAGGGTATAAATATTATCTAATTAATTATATATTTGCATCCCTTAATTTTATAACGAATAAACAAAATATAACAAAATGACGAAAGCGGACATCGTAGCAAAGATTTCAGAAAAGTTAGGAATGGAAAAGAGTGAAGTACAGGCAACTGTAGAAACTTTTATGGAAGAAGTAAAAAATTCTCTTGAAGGTGGAG
>JBCCLS010000082.1:0-9173 GCA_039026835.1 Bacteroidota bacterium
ATTTCCGAAATCAAAATAGCGGACTCATCAGCTAAGAATGCTATAGATTACAAGGTAAATGTTTTAAAAGTATATTCTTTATATCGTAATTCTTGATAATTTATAGGTCTTAGATACGTATGTAATGAATCTACTTTTAAAACATTTACCTTGTAATCTATAGCATTCTTAGCTGATGAGTCCGCTATTTTGATTTCGGAAATTTCTGTTTGTTGTGTTGTTTTTGAATTGTTTTTGTTGACAGTACAAGAAGTTGCAAACAAAAGTAGTAGCGCGAATAAGAGTAAATATTTTTTCAAGATCGATCATTTTTGTTGTTGCAAAAAGTCAATCAATTTTTGTACCGCTTTTCCGCGATGTCCAACACGATTTTTTTCTTCAAGTGAAATTTGGGCGAATGTTTCTGTAAAACCATCTGCCATAAAAATAGGATCGTAACCAAAACCTTTATCGCCTCGCTTTTCTTCAATAATAGCTCCTTCACAAATTCCAGTAAATGTAAATTGCTTCCCGTTAAGAATAAGCGCAATCACGGTTTTAAACTGTGCTGTACGATCTTTTTTGTTTGCTAAATTTTGAAGCAATTTGTTCATATTGTCGTCTGCATTTCGCTGTGGACCTGCGTAGCGCGCAGAAAAAACGCCAGGTTCACCATATAACGCGCGTACTTCCAAACCTGTGTCATCCGCAAAACAGTCATATCCGTACTTATCTTTTACATATTGTGCTTTCTGAATAGCATTGCCTTCTATGGTAGGTTGCGTTTCTGGAATATCTTCTATGCCGCCAATATCCTTCAAGCTTAAAATAGTGATATTTTCGGGTAATAACGACTGTACTTCGTTGACTTTGTTTTGATTGTTAGTTGCAAATACAATATTCATGAAAAGTAGCTTTAAAGCTTCAAAAATATAACTATCTTGAGAGTATTAAAAATTACCTCGAAAATAGTTTTTTATGAATTATAAACAGTGTTTCCTTAGCATTCTTACATTTCTTTTTTTACTATCCTGTACTTCTAAATCTCAAAAACCAATTCAAGAAAAAAATGATGAAGCAAAGAAACTAACTGAACCGATAGATACAGACAGTATTCGCCTTGAAAAAGCATTGCAAAGCGCGCTGAAACTTGCTCGGGAAGATTACAAACAAGAAGTACATGTCGATAGTTTTTCATCAACTTTGAACTCTCCTATATCAAGAATAGATACGCATGTTTTTACAGGGAATTTATTTGAAGATGGGAACGATTATGCACTAATTAAAAGAAAATTTGTAGATCGAATACGTATCAATTTGTACAAAAAGAAAGCGGAACAACTTACCGAATTGATCAATTATAAAGAATACCATTTGAATTATATTGGTGACACTATTTTTGACGTAAATGGTGATGATCGAAAAGATGTTGTTATACACCAATATCCTACTTCGGGTTGTTGTTTGGCAAATGTGCGACGCGTGTTTTTGAATTTAGAAGAGGGTTTTAGCAACGAATATGAATTTTTAAATCCAACATTTTCCCCAAAAGAACACATCATTCGCGGAATTGAGTACGGACATCCTGGACATACAGATTTATATAAGTATCAATGGAATGGATTGACTGTTGATACGCTAGAATATATTTCTTTTCTTCGCGATCACAGGAAAAAAGTACAGTCTTTAGATACATTGTATAGATTAAATAGTAATAAAGATACTGTTGATATACTGTTAGAATTACCCAAAGAATACCAACACATAGAAGCGATTGATTGGTTTTTAGACAAACTCTAACTTATCTGTGATGATATGGTTCATTTCGTAAAATAGTAAAAGCACGGTACAATTGTTCTACCACAAATAAACGCACCATTTGGTGTGAAAATGTCATTTTGGATACTGATATTTTTCCCTGTGCTTTCGCGTAAACGTTCTCAGAAAACCCATACGGTCCACCAATCACCAATACTAAGGTTTTTATCCCGGAATTCATGCGCTTTTGTAAATAGTTTGAAAATTCTATCGAAGAAAACTGTTTGCCATTTTCATCTAACAAAACTAGCAGATCAGAAGAAGAAATTTTTTTCAAAATCAATTCGCCTTCCTTTTCTTTTTGCTGTACTTCGCTTAAATTTTTAGTGTTTTTGATATCGGGAATGATCTCTAATTCAAACTTAATATAATGTGATAAACGCTTCACATAGTGATCAATCAACTGTTGCAACTGTTTATCATCTGTTCTTCCGATAGCAAGCAATTTTATATTCATGTCGCAAAAATACAGGAATTTTATGCATCTAACATGACAAACCCTATTTCAGAAAGCTGTGAATTATTTTTTTACATAAAAAAGAATAATACCTGACATAACTATTATTAATGTTTAAAATACTGTTTGTTAGATTTTTAGATGTAGCTTTAATAAATTACCAAAAAAACCAATCATGAAAAAGAAATCAAAAAAAATATTCATCAGAAAGAATACAGTTTCTGAATTAGGAAAAGCTAGTGTGCAAGGAGGAATAAGTGGTGGTGCCTGCCAGCCAACGCCACCACTTCCAGATTCTATCGGTTGTCCTCCACGTTCCGTACCATACACAGCTTGTCAAATATCGTTTGATTTATCTTGTATTTGTTACAGATAAACGACGTTTGACAATACGAATTACATCTAGATATGTAAGTCTTTAGTTATTATGTATGAAAAGCATCATTTTTTATAAAGTGATGCTTTTTTTCTTTAATTATTTGTCAAAAGATTCTTTAGTGTCGTTTTAAGTTGTATTTTAATGTGAAAAGTTTAACCTTAAAATTTTAATTATGAAAAAAAAGAATCAAGTTGGAAAACTAAAGTTGTCTAAAAAGACCATTGGAAGCTTATCCGAATTAAGTGGAGGAAGACCGCCAGCATCTTTGAGATATTCAAATTGTGCCATTTGCGATCCTGTTGATAAACATACTGATGATTGTCCGTTCTCTATTCCACATACAAACTGTATTTGTACGGGCGATCAATCCTATTTTGACGTTACTTGTGGTGTTTGTATGTAGTACATATCACTTGTGAAAATAATATCTTAACAAGAAAATAAAGTAAAGCACTGTTGTAGCTACACAATAGTGCTTTTTTATGCCTAAAAAAATAAACAGCATTCACATTTTGATAAACAATATAAACTTTGCAATTTTGAAACAATTAAAAGTTTAGATGTATTATGATCTCAGAAGCGCAATTTCAAAAAGAATTAGAACTCATTATTTCCAATGCAATCCGTGAAGATGTAGGTGATGGCGATCACAGTTCTTTGGCTTGTATTCCCAGTGATGCTCAAGGAAAAGCAAAGTTATTGGTCAAAGATGAAGGCATCATTGCAGGTGTCGCATTTGCTAAAATGGTGTTCCATTATGTAGATCCAGACATGGAAATTGAAACGCTGATTGAAGACGGAAGTACAGTCAAATATGGAGACATTGCATTTTATGTTTCTGGAAAATCACAATCCATTCTCAAAGCGGAACGTTTGGTGCTAAATGCCATGCAACGCATGAGCGCCATTGCGACCAAAACTAATATGTTTGTACAATTGCTTGAAGGAACAGGGACAAAAATTTTAGACACTCGAAAAACAACTCCAGGCATTAGAGCACTCGAAAAATGGGCAGTGAAAATTGGTGGTGGCGTCAATCATCGATTTGCCTTGTATGATATGATTATGCTCAAAGACAATCATATTGATTTTTGTGGCGGCATTACACAAGCGATCACAAAAACCAAAAATTACTTACAAGAAAATAGTCTGGACTTAAAAATCATCGTAGAAGCACGCAATTTGGATGAAATTGCAGAAATTCTCCAAACAGAAGGTGTGTATAGAATCTTGATTGATAATTTTAATTATGAAGATACACGCAAAGCAGTACAAATGATCGGTGCCCAATGTTTGACAGAATCTTCCGGTGGAATCAACGAAAAAACCATTCGAGAATACGCGCTCTGCGGTGTCGATTATATTTCTTCGGGCGCGTTGACGCATTCGGTATACAATATGGATTTAAGCCTAAAAGCCGTTGACTAATGTCCAAAGACATCGAAGACAAGCTCAATAAAATTCCCATCATCAATATTCTGGTGACAGTACTGAAAAAAGTAAAACTTCCAGGATTAGAAGGCATGTCTTTGTATGACTTATTGGAAATGTACATTGTAGGCATTATCAATGGTACACTCACGGCGCGGGCAGGTGCAATTGCCTTTAGTTTTTTTATGGCGATATTTCCGTCGTTGCTCTTCTTTTTAAATCTATTGCCATACGTTCCTATTGAAAACTTTCAAGCAAATTTTATAAATACCATTACCTCATTTCTTCCTGATGAATCTGCTACGTTTTTGAATGAAATTATTGTAGATATTGTCAAAAACAAACGTGGCGGCTTGCTGTCTTCGACCTTTTTTCTCTCTATTTTTTTAATGGCGAATGGTGTAGTGGCTATTTTTTCTGGGTTTGAAAACTCATACTATATTCATAAAAAGCGAAGTTTTTTTAAACAATACATCTACGCGCTCAGTGTTGGGTTGCTCTTGGCATTGTTGTTGATTCTAACCATAGCATTGCTAGGATATTTGGAAATATATATTCCCTATTTAAGCAATGCCAGTGCAGAAGCAGAAAGCACAAGCATAGGTGTAACCATCATTCAATACATAGTGTTGGTAGGAATGATTTATGTGGCAGTAGCTATATTATATTACTTTGGAACCCTTCGCGGGAAAGTAGCACGATTTTTCTCGGTTGGCGCTTTATTAACCACTGTGTTAATCATTCTTACTTCGTATTTATTTGGAATTTACATCGCCAATTTTTCTCAGTACAATGAGTTGTATGGTTCTATTGGCGCCTTATTAATTTTGATGTTATATATATGGCTGAATGCGAATATATTACTCTTAGGATTTGAGCTAAATGCTTCTATTGACATGTTACGAACTCAGAACGAGACTCCTTAATTTATTATGTTTGCATAATAAAAAGTAGTATCTTACGAGCGAAAATTGGTTGAAAAAACTAAAAAAACGAAACACCCACAAACAAAAATTTAGTCAATTAACAGAATTAATAGCTGAGGTGTTTTTATCTGAAAACTTAAAATACTAAAAACAAACAGATGAAAAAAACAATGTATGCGTTTATCGCTTTCTTAATGGTTGGTATCAGTTTTGTGCATGCACAAAACGAAGTAGGAGCTGCTAACTTGCCCGATACAGTAAATTTTCATGAACAAGAATTGGTATACAACGGAGCTGGTATACGTAAAAAAATGTGGTTTAAACTCTATTCTGGCGGATTGTACCTAAAGCAAAAATCTAGTGATGCAAAAGATATTCAAAACGCAGACGAAACCATGGTTATCCGATTATACATTACATCAGGAATGATTTCTAGTAGTAAAATGATCAATGCGGTGGATGAAGGTTTTGAAAACTCCACGAACGGAAATACAGCACCAATCGCAAGCAAAATTGAAACATTCAAAAACTTCTTTAGTGAAGAAATCAATGATGGAGATATTTTCGATATTGCGTATATTAAAGACAAAGGCGTATACGTATACAAAAACAGCAAAGAAAAAGGAATCATCCCAGGATTGGAATTTAAAAAAGCACTCTTTGGAATTTGGTTGGGTGACAAACCTGCCGATAAAAAACTGAAGAAAGGAATGCTAGGAAGCGAGTAAATAGCGATTTGTATGAAATCTTTCTGTATCTACATAATAACATGTATTAGTGCTGTTCATTTTTGTGCAGCACAGTCTGTAGTTGGCAAATGGAAAACTATTGATGACGAAACTGGCGAAGCCAAATCCATTGTAGAAATTTATCAGCAAAATGGAAAAGTTTATGGAAAAGTTGTAGACATCATCAATCCGGAAAAACGAAATGGATTGTGCGAAAAATGCAAAGGTGAACGAAAAAACAAACCTGTATTGGGCATGCAAATCATTGACGGACTCACCAAAGATGACAACGAATATGGTGATGGAAAAATTTTGGATCCTGAAAAAGGAAAAGAATACAAATGTAAAATTTGGCTTGATGAGAAAGATACAAACAAACTCTATGTACGTGGCTACATTGCCTTTTTTTACCGAACACAAAACTGGTATCGTGTAGAATAATCTTTAATTTAGAAAGGATATATATTTTTTGGATTAGTTTTTGATAAAATTTTCCAAACGAATTAAAAACAACTACTAATGAAAAAAATATTCTACATGCTAGCGGCATGTATTATGGTACAAACTACACAAGCACAAGATGCCAGTGTTGAAAAATCAATTTTTGGTGTGCAAACTGGATTCTTAGGAATTTGGGTACACAACGAAGTAAAACTTGCTAATCAATTTGCCTTGCGAACTGAAGTGGGGCTGGACGCTGGACTATTCATAAATAGTGATAGCAACATTGACGGATTGGCATTAATTCCCGCATTGACTTTGGAACCTCGTTGGTACATCAATCTTAACAGACGCCAAGAAAAATCAAAAAGAATTGATGGTAATAGTGGAACATTTATATCACTAAAAACAACCTATCACCCTGATTGGTTCGTGATTACTAGTGAAAACAAAAACTCATATACCTTTATCAGCGATATCTCTATCATTCCAACTATTGGAATTCGACGAAACATTGGCAAACACTTCAATTATGAAGTTGGTGGTGGAATTGGATATGTTCGCTATTTAGACGATGATTACACGCGTTTTTTTGATGCTAGCGATGTTGCTGCCAATTTGCATCTTCGTATTGGATATCGATTCTAGATGAAAATATAACTGATAAAAAAGCAAAAAACCACTCTGAAAATGAGTGGTTTTTTTATACAAACAAAGTATCTTTGACGAATGGCTTATTTTATTGATGTCATATTGCCAATTCCGCTACAGCGACTTTTTACCTATAGTATTTCCGAAGCCGAAGCACAATTTCTACAACAAGGAATGCGTGTGGCGGTTCCGTTTGGAAAAACCAAAGTTTACACGGCGTTAGTATACAAAATTCATCAACAAGCTCCAGAAGTCTATGAAGCCAAGGAAATTCAGCAGATTCTAGACGAGCAACCTATTATCACCAAAACACAATTGCGACATTGGGAATGGATTGCGAAGTATTACATGGCGAGTTTAGGTGAAGTATTCCGATCTGCAGTGCCAAGTGCTTTTTTGTTGGAAAGTGAAACCATCATTTCCAAATTTGAAGAAGCAGAAGTTGATGAAAGTCAATTAAAGGATGATGAGTTTTTAATCTTTGAAGCGTTACAGCATCAAGCATTGTTAAAAATTCAAGAGATCAGTGGCATTTTAGGTAAAAAAAATGTGCTGCCCGTGTTAAAACGTTTGATGGATAAGGAAGTCATTCAGGTATACGAGGAAATTTACGAGCAATACAAACCTAAGTTGGTGCGCTACGTGAAGCTTCACACGACATACACGAACGAAGAAAATTTGCATGCGTTGCTAGACAATTTAAACAGAGCAAAAAAACAACGTGAAGTCATTCTTTCCTTATTTTCTATCTCGGCAACGACCAAAAGACCAATTTCAGTCAAAGAACTCACTAAACAAAGCAATACAAGCTCGGCTGTCATCAAAGCGCTGATTGACAAGAATATTTTAGAAGAATATTACATCCAAAAAGATAGAGTAGAGTACAACGGAGATGAAACTGAAGATTCCAAACAACTCAATCCGTATCAGCAAGAAGCATATAACACGATACAAGAAGCGTTTCAAACCCAAGACGTGTGTTTACTGTACGGCGTGACGTCTTCAGGAAAAACCGAAGTCTACGTAAAACTAATTGAAGAGGTGCTAGAAACTGGAAAACAAGTCTTGTATTTGTTGCCAGAAATTGCATTGACCACACAACTCATCACACGATTGCAACAGTATTTTGGAGAAAAAGTAGCGATTTATCATTCAAAATATTCGGTACACGAACGCGTTGAGGTTTGGAACAATGTATTGTACAACAAACCCAAAGCACAAATTGTGTTAGGTGCGCGTTCTTCGCTCTTATTGCCGTTTTCTAATCTAGGTTTACTAATTGTGGATGAAGAACATGAAACTTCGTTCAAGCAATACGATCCTGCGCCACGTTATCATGCGCGCGATGCTGCCATTGTGCTGGCAAAACTGCATCAAGGGAAAATTGTACTAGGTTCAGCGACTCCTAGTGTAGAAAGTTATTACAATACGAAGATTGAAAAGTATGCGTCAGCAACAATTACACGGCGTTACGGCGATGTTTTGATGCCAGATATGGAATTAGTCGATATCAAAGAAAAACATCGTAAAAAGCGCATGAAAGGGCATTTCTCCGATCGTCTGTTGGAAGAAATTCAAGAAACTATTGACAATGGTGAGCAAGTCATACTTTTTCAAAATCGTCGTGGATATGCCCCTATTGTAGAATGCAATACGTGTGGACATTCGCCACAATGTCCCAATTGCGATGTAAGTTTGACTTATCATCATTATAAAAATCAGTTGCGCTGTCATTATTGTGGATATCACATGGCGATGCAACAACAATGCATAGCGTGTGGAAGTCACGAACTAGACACCAAAGGTTTTGGAACGCAGCAAATAGAGCAGGAGCTCAAAGAAATTTTACCTGATGTAAAGGTTGGGCGTATGGATTTGGATACGACACGTGGCAAATATGGCTATCAAAAAATCATTTCTTCGTTTGAACAGCAGAAAATTCAAATACTTGTGGGCACACAAATGCTGACCAAAGGATTGGATTTTAGAAACGTAAACTTGGTGGGCATCATGAACGCGGACAGCATGTTGAATTTTCCAGATTTCAGAGCGCACGAACGCAGTTTTCAGCTCATTCAACAAGTGGCCGGTCGCGCCGGAAGAACCAAAAAGCGGGGAAAAGTCATTGTGCAAACGTACAATCCGTATCATCAAATATTGCAACAAGTTTCAGTCGGCGATTATGAAAATATGTTCAAAGATCAACTCAACGATCGACGACAATTTCACTATCCACCATTTTACCGATTGATAAAAATCACGTTGAAACACAAAGAATACAATCGCGTCAATGAAAGTGCTGCTTGGTTTGCAAAATCTTTGCGAAATAATTTTGGTGACAATGTGTTAGGTCCCGAGTTTCC
>JBCCLS010000083.1:0-9130 GCA_039026835.1 Bacteroidota bacterium
CATGATCCTGAGTAAGGTTTCGTTGCAAATAGAAAGTCTAGATTCGCTCCGCGAATTCAATCCTTTTTTTATGGCATACATTCTTGAGCGAGATGCTTTTGAAAACAGGATTACTGACGTGATCCTGAGTAAGGTTTCGTTGCAAATAGAAAGTCTAGATTCGCTCCGCGAATTCAATCCTTTTTTTATGGAAAATATGTTTTGAGCGAGCTCACATATTTTCCATAAAAAAAGTCTTGCGCAAGCAAGACTTTCTATTTGTCGGGGTGGCAGGATTCGAACCTGCGACCTCCGCGTCCCAAACGCGGCGCGATAACCGGGCTACGCTACACCCCGAAAAGGTTATCCAAAATTGGATTGCAAATATAGGACTTTTCTTGAAAGCGAAAAGCAAAAACAATTTATTTTTTTAAAATAATTCCAAATGATAATTTACTTAATTTTGTCCCACAATAAAAAAGATACAATCTATGCTCATTATCGGTATTGGCGGCGGAACCGGAAGCGGAAAAACAACTGTTGTAAATGAAATTATCAAGCAACTTCCAGAAAATGAAGTCGGAATTATTTCTCAAGATTCATATTATAATGATACATCACATTTGAGTTATGAAGCGCGTACAAAAATCAATTTTGATCATCCACGATCAATTGATTTTGACTTGATCTGTGAACACCTAGAAGCACTGAAAAAAGGAAATCCAATTCACCAACCTGTATATTCGTTTGTAAAACACAATCGTACAGGCGATACCATTCATACCTTGCCAAGAAAAGTGATGATTGTGGAAGGAATTTTGATTCTGACCAATTCTAAACTTCGCGATATGTTTGATATCAAAATTTTTGTACATGCCGATTCCGATGAACGACTCATCCGAAGAATTAAACGTGATATTACCCAGCGTGGACGCGATGTTGATGAAGTTTTGGCGCGCTATCAAAACACCTTAAAACCTATGCATGAGCAATTTATTGAACCTACAAAAGAGTTTGCTGATATCATCATTCCAAACAATCGCTACAATACCGTAGCAGTAGATATTGTTCGTACCATAATTAGTGAGCGATTATCCTAATATTTAGTACATTTACACCAATAACACCATTGCATCATCAATCGCAGCATGAAATTGAGTAAATTCAAAAATATATACATTATTATTTCTGCAATTTTCATTGTATGGATGCTATTTTTAGATGCAAATTCTTGGTTTTCAACACATAGAGAACTCAAGAAACAAATTGAATTGTTAGAAGAGCAAAAATTAAATCTGCAACGCGAAATTAAAAAAGATCGTGAAATGATTAAAAAGCTTTCTAATAAAGACGAACGCGAAAAATATGCACGCGAACGCTATTTTATGAAAAAGGAAAATGAAGAAATTTACATTATAGAATACGCGGATAGCCTAAAAACATCTACCAATGAGTAAGTCACTATTTCATGAATTTGATGCCGTTTCTGCTGCACAGTGGAAACAAAAAATACAAGTCGATCTCAAAGGTGCCGATTACAATCAAACCTTAGTCACTGCCACACATGAAGGCATCAATATTGTTCCTTTTTACCATCGCGAAAATGTAGGCACAACGCATGCAATTCCCACAAAAACAACCGCTTGGAAAGTCACGCAACGTATTGTCGTCACCGATGCTAGCAAAGCTAATGCAACCCTCAAAGATATTCTGGAAAGAGGTGCTGAAAGTGTGGTGTTACATATTATGAATGAAAGCATTTCTATCACAGAAGTGTTGGTCGGAATTGACCTGAAAGCAGTTCCAATTCATATTGAGATGAACTTTTTGTCAGTTGGATTTTGTGCGGAGGTAAACGTTTTCGCGAAAACTACGACTGCAAGTATCACCTTAGGTGTAGACTTGATAGGAAATTTGGCGTCCACAGGAAATTGGTATGAAAATCTTACGTCAGATCACGAAGCGCTAGCAACGATCCTTACGTTTGATGGATTCAAAAGTGTTCTCACTGTGCGCTTAGATATCTACCAAAACGCCGGTGCGAGCATGGTGCAACAGCTTGCATATACGTTGGCGCATGTGAATGAATATCTGAATCATTATGGGGCAAACATTACCAATACCATTACATTTAATGTAACGGTGGGCACACATTATTTCTTTGAAATTGCCAAACTAAAAGCCTTACGCCAATTGTGGAATGTATTGGCAAAAGAATACAATGTGAATCCTGAATGTACCATCATTGCGTCACCTTCAACGCGTAACAAAACGCTGTATGATTACAATGTAAATATGCTTCGAACGACGACAGAATGTATGAGTGCCGTTTTAGGTGGTGCTGATTTTGTATACAATCTTCCGTACGATGCTTTGTATCATCATGCCAATGAATTTGGCGATCGCATTTCGAGAAATCAATTGCGCATTTTAAAAGACGAGAGTTATTTCGACAAAACAGACAATCCTACAGAAGGTACCTATTATATTGAAAGCATCACACAACAACTAGCCGAAAAAGCCTTGGTGTTATTTAAAGATATTGAAGCCAATGGCGGATTCTTAAGGCAACTAAAAGCAGGAACGATTCAACGTAAAATAAAAGAAAGTGCCGCAAAACAACAAGCATTATTTGATGAAGGAAAAGAAATATTGTTAGGCACAAACCGATATCCAAATCCAGACGATCGTATGAAACAAGATTTGGAAATTTCTCCTTTTACCAAAAAAGAAGCACGCAAAGTATTGCTTGAGCCTATTACCGTAAAACGACTTGCCGCAACTTTAGAAAAGGAACGACTAAAAAACGAATAAGGTCACGTGGAATGCTAAAATCGTGCGTTGTGAAAACACACGCGCTAAATCAACAAACACATCATGAGTAGAAAAAATATCCAACATATCACCCTTGATCAAACTACGAAAACGTTTGAAAAAACAGATGCGACTTCTTTTACTACGGCAGAAGATATTGAGGTACAATCATTCTACAGCAAAGAAGACCTCTCAACTGTTTCGCATTTGGATTTTGTGGCAGGCATTGCGCCCAATCTACGCGGTCCATATTCTACCATGTATGTGCGTAGACCGTGGACAATACGACAATATGCAGGATTTTCTACTGCGGAAGAAAGCAATGCCTTTTACAGAAGAAATTTAGCTGCCGGACAAAAAGGATTATCCGTAGCCTTCGATTTGGCAACGCATCGCGGGTATGACAGCGATCACGAACGTGTAGTTGGAGATGTTGGAAAAGCAGGTGTGGCTATTGATTCGGTTGAGGATATGAAAATTCTCTTTGATCAAATTCCATTGAATAAGATGTCGGTTTCCATGACAATGAATGGTGCGGTTTTGCCAGTTATGGCGTTTTATATTGTAGCTGCAGAAGAACAAGGTGTACAACCTTCACAACTGGCAGGAACCATTCAGAATGATATTTTAAAAGAGTTTATGGTGCGAAACACCTACATTTATCCGCCAACACCTTCCATGAAAATCATTTCTGATATTTTTGAATATACCTCGGCAAACATGCCAAAATTTAATAGCATAAGTATTTCTGGATATCACATGCAAGAAGCTGGTGCGACTTGCGATATTGAGCTTGCTTACACCTTAGCAGACGGTTTGGAATACATCCGAAAAGGACTGGCAGCAGGCATGGATATTGACACTTTTGCGCCTCGCCTATCATTCTTTTGGGCAATTGGCATGAATCATTTTATGGAAATTGCTAAGATGCGTGCAGCGCGAATGTTGTGGGCAAAATTAGTGAAACAATTCAATCCGAAAAATCCAAAATCTTTGTCTTTACGTACACATTGTCAAACCAGCGGTTGGAGTTTGACAGAGCAGGATCCTTTTAATAATGTGGCACGAACCTGTATTGAAGCTGCTGCTGCTGCTTTTGGTGGCACACAAAGTTTGCATACCAATGCGTTGGATGAAGCCATTGCGTTACCAACTGACTTTTCGGCACGAATTGCACGTAATACACAAATTTATTTGCAAGAAGAAACCAATATCACCAAAACAGTAGATCCTTGGGCGGGAAGTTATTATGTGGAGAAACTCACGCATGAAATCGCACATAAAGCCATGCAATTGATTGAAGAAGTAGAGGAATTAGGCGGCATGACCAAAGCAATTGAAGCTGGTATCCCAAAAATGCGCATTGAAGAAGCGGCAGCCCGAAAACAAGCACGTATCGATTCCGGACAAGATGTAATTGTAGGAGTCAACAAATACAGATTGGAAAAAGAAGACCCGTTACATATTTTAGAAGTAGACAATCAAACCGTTCGAAATGCACAATTAGCGCGTTTGGACGAATTGAAGAAGAACCGAGATGCTGCGGAAGTTACAACGGCATTACAAAAACTAACAGAAGCAGCGCATTCTGGTGAAGAAAACCTATTAGCGTTGGCTGTAGATGCAGCTCGTAAACGTGCCACTTTGGGTGAAATTTCAGATGCATTAGAAACAGTTTTTGGACGCTATAAAGCACAAATTAAATCATTCTCAGGCGTGTATAGTAAAGAAATAAAAGATGATAGTTCGTTTCAAAAAGCAAAAGAATTGGCGACAAAATTTGCAGAAATGGAAGGTCGTCAACCGCGAATTATGATAGCAAAGATGGGACAAGACGGACACGACCGTGGTGCCAAAGTAGTCGCAACAGGCTATGCGGATGTCGGTTTTGATGTAGATATTGGACCGTTGTTTCAAACGCCTGCTGAAGCTGCAAAGCAAGCTATGGAAAACGATGTACACATTTTAGGTGTTTCATCGTTAGCTGCGGGACATAAAACCTTGGTTCCGCAGGTAATTGCTGAGTTAAAAAAGTACGGTCGTGAAGATATTATGGTGATTGTTGGTGGTGTTATTCCACACCAAGATTATGAATTTTTGTTTGAAGCTGGCGCCGTTGCTGTGTTTGGTCCTGGAACAAAAATTAGTGAGGCAGCCATTCAATTACTAGAAATTTTGATTGATGAGTAATAACCAAATTTTCTTTCTATTCCATGCATAAAAAAAGCAGAAAAGATAGAAGATTGCTTCTATTTCTCTGCTAGTTAAGTGCTTTATATTTTTTGTTGCGTAAACGCGTTTAAAATACGCCGGCTGACACCGCCGCTGCGTTACTTACATCTGTTTTTGTACATTTCCCACCATTGTTACAAGGAGAACAATATGGCAAATCATTATTTTCTCGATCATATTTTACTGCACATCCAGTAGATTCGTGAGCACAGTCGGAAGTAGTGCAGGTAATTTTTCGGGTTGCTACTAAGGTAGTTGCCGTAGCTGCTGATGTGCTGGTTGCTAATTTTGAATTTGTTTGTATTGCTTTTACATAAAACGCTGTACGATAGGTTTCTCCTTCAAAAAATAGATTGTAATGACCATCAATATTTGCTACGTAGACGCTGGTGTACGTTTCGTTGATATCTCCGTACTTTTCCATATTTGAGCTTAATGCAGTAAGTGCTTTTTTGGTATCAAAAGTAATTACAGGTTCACCGTTTTTTATGTATCCGATTTCAACCCAATCTTTATCTAGGACAGGAAGTATAATTTTTGCTGCATCAGCATCGTTTGAGATCGAAGTTTCTTGATCGCCTGTACAACCAATGAATACAAAGGTGAGTACAAGTGCCATGAATGGTAGGTTTTTAAATATTTTTTTCATTAGTTCGGTTATTAAGTCCCTTATTTTGATAAGTCGACAAATTGATATTCAACTCACTACGCAATTACAGAATACAATTAAAGCGCGGAATAGGTGCGTTTAGTTTTACTTGGTGATTCATTCATTTTCACCATTTTTCATACTAGTGAGGCGTTAACACACTATTTTTCATCACAGTTGTTGTGTTGTTTGATATGATACAATATGTGATTTTTCTTTTCCGAGCCTAATCAAATTGTAAGCGGACTTACATTAAGTTGGATTTAAAATTACAAAAAATATACTAACAATCAAATAGTTATAGTTGAAAGCAAGGTCAGGTTTCATCTACAAAAAAAGCTCAAATCACGTTGAAATTCAGGTATATAGTGCCTTTAAATGATACGTATTGTTTGGTTTTTCAGTTTTATGCGACTGATTTAAAAATTGTAATCGTTAGCAAATGAAAAATATACTTGTCATCATCGTTTTAGTACTGAATTGGAATTGGGTTTCTGCTCAAGATATGAATAATGAAAAACTGGAAACATTGCTAACGGCACATTCCGATTCTATTCAAGGACAGACAGGAAATTGGCGTTTTGCTATTAACGATACATTTTTTATTTGTGTTACTGATGCCACTAACAATCGAATGCGCATTATTTCTCCAATTACAGAAGTTTCAAACGTAGACGAGCAAGTTCTGAAAAACTGCCTTACGGCTAATTTTCATACAGCGCTGGACGTAAAGTATGCTATTTCAGATGCTATTCTTTGGTCTGTTTTTATTCATCCACTAAAAGAACTTTCTGATGCGCAAGTTATTGATGCCATTGCACAAGTTTACAATGCGAATTACACATTTGGCACTATTTATTCAAGTACCAATTTATCATTTCCTGGAGCTACCGAACAGAAAAAAGAGAAGCCGACGAACGAAAAAATCCGGAAGCGTAAAATATAGTTTTCACAAACTTCCAAAACTACTGCATCACACAGGCTACAGACGCTTCAAACTAAACCTATATTTTCTTCCCAAAGACAACCAAAACTCCTCTTCCTAATTGAAATACAGTAACTTACAAAATATACTACATTTTGTAGTATGTGTTTTTGCTTTAAAAAAAGTATTTTAATTTTTACCTAAAATAATCTGTTATAACCTACAGATTGTATGCTGCGCAGCTGGGTAAAGGGAACGCTGAAAACCTTTTATAATCTAGAGTAAGCATTAATTTTTAACCCATTTAAAATGAAAAAACTAGAAAGTTTAAAAAACGGAAAATTCAAGTCAAAAGAATTGAAACGTACCGAAAGTATTGTAGGAGCTACTGATTTATCAGACAATGCCAACAGTTCTTACTCAACGAGCAGAACCTATGCTACAAACTGTCCTCCACATCCAACGATGGCAGATCATCACAGTGATATTCGTTTCGATTTTAATGCAGCTGAATTCCCAATTGATGATATGCGCTAGCAACAGTCATATACTGTTCTAACCTACCAAGATTGTAGTTGTCTGAAAAGTCAGAAACTATCAAACTGAATCAAGTCTCGTGTTTGATTCAGTTTCCATACAGATATACCACATTACGTTACTGATATTCTAGAATTTGTACTAAGCTTTGTTCAGTAACAAATCTAGCATGGAGTTTTTAAGGACTTTTTGGACAGCTTCTTTACCAAATTGTAATTTCTTATGATTTTAATTAAATCGAATGCCGACGACTATTCCACGACACAAGTGGTTAAATGGCTTTTACATTACAACGCACATGTATTGCGCTTAAATAATACCACACTTTTGAAAGATATTGCTATTGCAGACGATACGATTTCGTTTGTATACAAGAATCAAAAAGTGGTGCTGACCAACGTTTCAAAATATTGGTATCGCAGAGGTCGCTGGGATACATTTAGTAGAAGACAACTTGCGCACATTCAGGATAAAAAACTGCATCGATATTTGGGATTTTTTAATAATGAAGTAGAACACGATGTTACAGCAATGGTTGAAAAATTACTTGCTAAAAATTCATTGAACACGTATCAAACCTCTTCAAATATTAGCAAATTAGATGTGTTGGATTCGTGCAAAGAGTTGGGCATTAAAACTCCTGAAACACTGGTTACCAATTCAAAAGCGGTATTACAAACTTTTGTTGCCAAACATACAGAAGTCATTACAAAAGCTGTGAATAATTTAGATCCGTATATCAAAACAGATGTGTTTGCCGATTTGATGACAAAAAAGATTACGGCTGCCACGCTGGAAAAATTGCCTAATGCGTTTAATGTAAGTCTGTTTCAAAATTTGGTTGACAAGGAATTTGAAATTCGCACTTTCTTTTTAGTAGATACTTTTTATTCCATGGCCATATTTTCACAAAATGATGAAAAGACAAAGGTAGATTTTCGTAATTACAATATGGAATCGCCCAACAGATGTGTACCGTTTACACTGCCAAAACCACTCGAAACCAAACTTAGCAGATTATTAAAAATATACAAACTCAATTCAGCGTCATTGGATATTATTTACACGACAGAGAACGAATACAGCTTTTTGGAGATCAATCCGATTGGACAGTATGATATGGTTTCCAAACCGTGTAACTATTATTTAGATGCTGAAATTGCCAAATATTTAACCTCATGAATACCGAAAAAGTTATTGAAGAATTGCGAGCGCAAATGCAAGAAACGCCCGAACTGTTTGAAGCTGTTTTTTTCTTGTCCAGTTTTAAGAGCGAAAGCAAGATTATTGACAATGCGGGACATTTGAAAATTATTCCGCTGCCAAAATACCAAACGGACATGCACACTATAGACGCCAAATATCATAAACCTATATCGAGATGCTTTCAGTAAATTTAGAAAATAGCGACAAATACCTACTCATTTTTGCTTCTTGTTTTATTACCAAAGGACACGGAAGAGCACTCATTATTGACAGTCAACGCGGAAAATTTGATCTGATTCCCAATGATATGGTAAATTTTATTCACAATGCCAAATCGTATCCAATTGCTACTTTGTATACAATTTATGGCGAGACCAACAGAGAAATTGTGGAAAGTTATTTGACGTTTATGTTGGATAATGAATATGGCTTTTTGGCGAATTCACACATTCGTGAGCAATTTCCTGACATTGAAATTAAGTGGCAACATCCATCAAAAATAACGAACAGTATTATCGACATTAACACGTTTGAAAAGACGCAAGCAGTGTATATTTCGATCATTTCGCAACTCAATTCGCTAGGTTGTGAAGCGTTGCAAATTCGCGCATACATTTCCTTAACGGAATCACAACTCATATATCTAGCGGAAGCCATAGAAAAAACCTGTATTGAACAATTGGAAATTTATGTAAAGTACAGTGAAGAAGTCTCCCAAAAAGATTTGATCACTTTGTTATTGAAATACCAGAAAATTTCAACTGTCATTGTACATGCTGCGCCCAAAA
>JBCCLS010000084.1:0-9085 GCA_039026835.1 Bacteroidota bacterium
AAAGAAATGTATCAAGTCTTCAATTGCGGTCATCGAATGGAATTGTATGTATCTCCAGAAATTGCAGAAGATATCATTGCCATTTCAAAATCATACAATGTAGATGCGCAAATTGTGGGTAAAGTTGAAGCCTCGGAACATAAAAAGTTAACAATTTCAAGCGTGTATGGAACGTTTGAATATGAATAGAAGAAATTTTTCAGTAAACTTTACGACATAAACTGTGTAAAATAATACATCAAGAAATCATGAAATTACCAAAGAAAAGTGTCCTCATCATAACATTTCTAATAGCACTCACATTAGCTTATTTTGTAACTTCTGCGATTATGGCACCGCCTAATTTAGCAAATGTAAAAGCAGCATATACGGGAACAACCACTGAATTTTTAAGTACGATTAAGCAAAATCCACAAGAGTGGACAACCAATAAAAAAGTGGTAACACTCACAGGAGTCATTACTTCAAAAGATAAAAAAGGCGTGTTGCTTGACGATAGCGTGTACTTCCGATTTGCAGAAGGAACATCAACAGACGAATTTTCAGAAGGACAAAAAGTACAAGTGAAAGGAAGTGTAGAAACCTATGATGATGTGTTGGAAGAACTAAATCTTCAAAATGCGGTGTTGGTGAAGAAATAGCTTTTAGCGGTTAGTATTGAGTATTGAGTATTGAGTATTGAGTATTGAGAAGTTTATTAAGAAACTTCAAATTAACAAACAGACAAATCAATAAAAAAGAAGTTGAGAAGTTTATAGGTTTATAAGTTTAGACTATGAAACAAAAAATAGAGTAAACATATTTTTAAAACCCAAAACCCAAAACCCAAAACCCAAAACCTAAACCCCATCCAAATGCTCCAACTTCTCTTTCGCTGTAAAATCTGAAAACTCCCGCAATAACAAATGTAACTTCGGATTGATAAATTGTTCGCAAAAAGGTTTGTTCGGATTGGAATAATAATAGTTGGTAATTTCTTCTCGTGACGCTTTAAAAGCGACAAACGGTAACACTTGCGTGATAATTTTCTGTTCAAAACCTGATTGTAATTCGGAAAGGAGTTCATTTAATAGTTTCGCTTGTGACTGATCGTAATAATATATCGCAGAACGGTATTTTTTTCGCATGGAATGTTGCACAGTCGATTTGTGCGTTCGCAGATGAATTTCCACAAGAATCTTCAACGGAATCACAGCAGCATCAAACTGTACAATGACAGCTTCTGAAAATGTATCATGTTCCTCTGTAGATTGCACCCAACCTTGCTGCACACTTTGTACGCCAATCAACGACTGAAAAACTGCTTCTGTACACCAATGACAACCACCACCAAACGCTACTTTCTGAATCATACACAAAAATAAAAAATCATTTGTCGGATTTGTATCAAAGCGACTGCGAATACCTGTTTTTCAAGGGTAAGTAAATGATATTCAATTCATTATTTGCTATAAAAAAAGCGGCACGGTGTCGGAAAAGTGATAGTATTCGTCGGTATTGTTATACATGATTGTCCAATTAACTAGTAATTTTAATACAAACTTTAAAATTAGTTATGCCTTAGACTAAAATTAGTATTGAATTAAAAATAAGCCTACGTACACAATCATTATAACAACCAATACTGAAATTATGAAAGAGGTTCATTGTACACCACAAAAACGTAGAATAATAACGATGCGACTGCTGCTAAGAAAAGGAATCTTCCTTTTTTTGGTAGGCACATTTTCGGCAACAGCACAAATTAAAGACAGCATTGCTGATGCACTTAAAATTCAAATAGAAAATGCTACAACAGATTCTATTCGATTGTCATTGAAAGCAGACTTGGGAAATCGGTTGGCATTCTTTGACCGATCAATTGGGAAAGAAGTGCAGTTAGAAGTTGAAAAAGAATTGAATGACAACGGATATACAAGTTTGTATTATCAACGACTCAAGGCAGAAGTGTTGTATAGTCTGTCAAGCATGAACTCAAATTTGGGTGAATATTCTGAGGCGCTTCAATATGCACATAAAGGCTATGAATTGGCTTCTTCCATAAATTATACCAGAATTGCAGGAAAATGCATTAGTAATATTGGCGGCGTGTACAAACGTTTAGACGATTTAGAAAAAGCAAAACAGTACTACAAACGCGCATTGACAATTCAAAAATATGATTCCATTCCAAGAGGTCGCGTAATATCATTGAATCGTTTGGGCACTGTATATGTAGAAGAAAAAAAATATGATTCTGCTATATATTACTTCAAAAAGTGTTTGGCGATTCCAAAAATTACTCAAAAATATCAAATTCGAGTGAAGACCAACATTGCAAATACGTATGCGATGCAAGGCAATTATGATATTGCAGCAAAGACCTTCAAAGAAAATTTACAATTGTTACAAAATACCGGACAGTATCAACACATCTCTAACAACCATTTGAGTATTGCAGATATTTACAACGATCACAAAGCATATGCAAAAGCTACTACACATATTGATAGCGCTATTGTTTATGCACAAAAAATACGTTCGCATTTGTTGCTAAAATGGTCGTACCAAAGCAAAGCTGAAATCGCACATAACAACAAAAAATATGCAGAATCGCGCGCAGCATTTTTAATGTACGACAAATACAAAGATTCTCTCATTAGCGAAAGCAGAGCCAAACGTTTGGCAGATTTGGAATATGCGTATCAATTTGAAAAAGAAAAGCAATTGGCAGCTGTGCATTTAAAAAATGTACAATCCAAAAAAACTTTATATGTTATTTTACTAATTATTAGTGTAGTTGGTGCGATCATTACATTTATATTGGTGCGAAAAAATAGTCGACAGCGTTTACAACTTGCTAAAAATAAACTAGCACTCAAAGAAGTTGAGAAATTAAAGGCAGATTTGGCATTGGCAAACCGAGAAAAGGAGCTCAAAAAAGTTGTCATTGAAAATTCAATCACAGAAGAAGTACTCAACAAAACTTTAGATGACATCAAAGAAATTATTACGTTTGAAAATGAAAGGGAACGAAAAATGGCGCTCAAATCATTATCAGCTTCGCTACTTTCTGAAAAAAATGCAAAAAGTTCACTATCAAGTATACAAAACTATTTAGATGCTGTGAGTATGGATTTTAAAGTTGTGCTCGACACGCAATTTTCAGAATTAAAACCCAAAGAAAAAGAAGTCCTTTGCATCATGAAATTGGGATTGAGTACGACTGAAATCAGCAAACTGCTCAACACAACTGTGGCATCTATCAAATCTTCAAGATATCGAATTCGTAAAAAATTAGGTTTAAAATCAGACGATGATATCATCGCATTCATTGAAAACAAACACACATTGAGTTTGTCTGCATAAACGCAATTGTTGCATGGTATCGAAAAAGTCATAAATGTAAAGTTTATGACTTTTTTTATTCTAAAATAACATCGGTTTGATATATAATAGAGAACGTATATTTAGTCTTTTCCGCAGTATAGTAGAGGTTTTTCGTTAAAAATTTTTGAAGCCATGGAAATCGAAGATTCATGAACTCCAATAAAGAAAATAGAAGTTAGTGAACTAAAAAATTTAGAAAAATCTGTACGGTTTTAATTTTTCACAAAAAGAAAAATTAAAAATACCTCTGGAAAAGCGCACTTTCTTTTGTTTCTTTTCTTTGTGCGAGCAAAGAAAACGAAAGTAAAAAACTGAATTACAGTAATTTACGTTTTGCTTCTTAAGTGAGAATAATTTTTATTTGAATAAAACTTATATCAAATTCACGTTAAATAATCCTTAAAAACGTTAAAAATCAAGTAATTATCATTTTGATACCCTTTTGATACCACCAAAAACTTGTAACAAATCCGACATCCATTTTACTTTGTTTTGAATTCAGAAAGCAAAAAAAGATGTGCCAAAGATCGTCGTTTGCTACTTTGATACATTCAAAAATACGAACTGGGAAATCAACACTGAAAACATTCGGTATGCAATGAAAAAGCACGAAAAAGCAAGTGCTGTTTTTTCCTTTTTACGGTTCATTTTTCCCGTTCAAGCAGTTTTACTAGTCATAACTAGATGATATCAATGAAATTAGCAACGTCAATAAGCAGATGATGCTGCTAAGACAATTTAACCAGAAACCTTTAAAAATATAAACAATTACTACAAAACTAATCACCATGAAAAAAATTAGTAGTACAATCATTTTACTGTGTATCACCATAACGTGTTTTGCACAGACATTTACTGACAATGGATTTAACTTCAATGTATTATCTACCAATCCAAATGAAGTAGAAGTGACAGGCGGAAGCGACGGAAGTTCTCCGCTAACCATTCCGGGTACCGCAACTGATGGCAGCGGAATTGTATATACCGTAACCACTATTGGAAACTCAGCCTACAGAAATGGAGCTAACAATGGAGTAATATTACCAAATACTATTACCACCATTAGTTTTCGAGCTTTTAGAGACAATGGCGGATTGACAACCGTTACGTTACCTGCAAGTGTTACTAATATTAGCGGTGAAGCTTTTTTGGGAGGCGGATTGAACGAAATCATTGCTTTAGGAACTACGCCTGCAAGTATAGGTAATAGCTCGTTTGGAACACGCAGTACTATAGATTTAATAGTTCCGGATGGGTTAGAAGAAACCTATCGTCAGGCAGGTTGGACAGGTTTTAATACTGTAAATGGAGAAATTGCTGTAGGCTCCACTTTTGAAGTTGGCAATTATCGATATAGAGTCACTTCGCAAAACCCAGCGGAAGTTGAGGTTGCCGGGCGTTTGAATGGAATTGTAGATTTAGTATTTCCCACTACTGTTGTTGAACCTCAATTCGGAGGAACGTATACGGTAACAGCGGTCGGAAATCGTGCTTTTAGAAATGCAGGTATAAATAGTGTAGTATTTTCAAATACGATAGCAACTATTAAAAACGAAGCATTTGAACTCAATAATTTGACGACAGTTACACTTCCTGCGGCTGTAACTACAATTGATAATGAAGCATTCCGAGATAATCCGCTTACAGAAGTAATTTCACAAGCAGTCGCGCCTCCAACACTTGGAACAAACAGTATCGGAAATCGTGGCGATATTAATTTGACCATTCCAAACGGTTCCGAAACTGCGTATACAAATGGCGGTTGGACAAGTTTCTTTTCGGTGAATGGAACGCCTATTATTGGAGCTGATTTTTCTGTGGATGGATTTAATTATAGAATCAACGGCATTAATCCAAATACAGTTGAAATTCGAAGCGGTGGGAACGGAATTGCAGATTTAGTACTGCCATCTTCCATTACAAAAAATAATATATCATTTGCAGTAAACGCTATAGGAAATCGTGCTTTTAGAAATAGAGCGATCAATAGTGTTGTATTACCAACAAGTACAGAAGTCATTGGAGATGAGGCTTTTGAACTGAATGACCTAACGTCAGTAACCATTCCAGCATCAGTCAATACGATTGGGAGCAGAGCTTTTCTAAATAATGATTTAACGCAGGTTACATTCAATGCTGGACCTGAAACAATTGGTAACCTCGCGTTTCGTGACAATCTATTATCTAGTATCACAATTCCAAATGGTACTGTGACTATCGGAGAAGGTGCATTTTTTGAAAATCAACTGACGAGTGTTACAATTCCAGCAAGTGTAGACGTAATTGATAGAGAGGCGTTTATGAACAATCAATTAAGCAGTGTAAATATTCCAACAGGAGTCATTACCATCGGGAGAGCCGCTTTTCAAAGTAATGTCCTCACCAATGTTACGATCGGAAACACGGTAGAAACAATTGATGTAAATGCTTTTTTTGACAATCAACTCACAAGTATTACCTTACCTTCTGCATTAACGACCTTAGGATCAGCAGCTTTTCGAAATAATCAGTTGACAAGTATTGTGATACCTGACGGAGTTACGGAAATTAGACCACAAACATTTCGTGAAAATAACTTGGCTACGGTGACGCTTCCGGCAAACCTTCAATTCATAAGAAATGATGCATTTCGAAATAACGAAATTACAAGCATCAATTTTCCAGCAAGTTTAACAGAATTAGGCGGCTTCTCTTTTAGAGGCAATCAACTGACAAGTGTAACCATTCCAACAACGATTTCTGTAATTGGAGTTAATACGTTCAGTGATAATCAATTGACTGACATCACAATCCCTTCCAACATTACAGCGATTCAAAATGACGCTTTCGCGGGAAATCCATTGCAAACAATAACTGCCGATAATGCTACGCCAGCAACTATTACATCGTCTAGTTTTGGAGCACGTGGCACCATAAATGTATTTGTCATTCCAGATCAACAATCAGTAATTGACGATTATATTGCCGCAGGTTGGACAGGTTTTGGAAGCATTAATGGACAATTTCAAGTAGGAGCACAATTTACAGTTGGTGATTTGCGATATGAAGTAACGGATGCCGATCAAAACATCGTAAAAGTGATCAGCAGAGCCACTTCATCACAAAATATAAACATTCCAACCATTGTCACAGAAACCTTGAGTTCTGAAAGTTTTGACGTAACAGCTATCGAAGATAACGCATTTCAAAACACAGACATTACTGCCGTAACTATTGGCAATACTATTGAAACGATTGGAAACAATGCATTTCAAAATACAAACATTACAACAGTCATTATACCGACAAGTGTGACCTCAATTGGTACCAATGCATTTGTGTCACCAACATTAACGCAAGTAGAAGCAGTAAGTACCACACCTGCAACGATAGCAACGAATTCTTTTGGCGATCGAGAAAGCATCGCTTTAACAGTGCCAACAGGAACGGAGACAACGTATGAAAATGCAGGTTGGACAGGTTTTTTCTCTGTGAATGGAAATGGAGTTGCCGTTGGAAATACCTTTACCGAAAATGGAATTCGCTATGAGATTTTATCACTTTCACCAAATACAGTCAGTGCTGTTGGTAGAAACGGAAGTGTGCCAAACGGAGACTATATCTTTCCAGAAGTATTGTCAAAAAATGGGCTAGACTTTACAATCACTACTATCGGAAATGAAGCGTTTCGAAATGCTGGCGTACGATCCGTAAGTTTACCAAGTACATTGACAACAATTCGGTTTCGAGCGTTTCGAAGCAATAATAATTTGACTACTGTTACTATTCCAGCAAGTGTGACAAGTATAAGTATTGAAGCATTTTCTGATGGCGGTTTGCGCGAAGTGATTGCTGAAGGAACGGTTCCTGCGAGTATCAATGCCAATGGTTCTTTTGGTACCAAAACAAATGTAGATATTTTTATTCCGCAAGGAACCACACAAGCCTATGTAGATGCAGGTTGGATCGGTTTTAAATCACTCATTGAGCAAGGAACTACCATTTTAGAACCAAAAGCGTATTTGCAAGGTGCGTTTTTAAATCCAAATGCTGGTGAAGAAGATTTAATGCGAGACGATTTGCGCGTAGCAGGACTCATTCCTACGACTTCTCCATTTGTGGATGCACTTACGTGTAATAGTGCTGTTTTTAATAGAACAGGAAATGACGCTATTGTGGATTGGGTTTTTGTAGAATTGCGCGATGCCGCGGATAATACCACTGTGGTGGAAGGCAGATCGGCGTTGCTACAACGTGACGGAGATATTGTAGATGTAAACGGTCTTGGAATTCTCAAATTCAATGCTGCTGCTGCAAATTATTTCGTAACCATTCAACATAGAAATCACTTAGGAATCATAACTGTTTCTGCTGTTTCCTTACTCGGCGATCGTGTTACGGTAGATTTTACCAATGCAACCAACCCAATCACTTTTGGAAGCAACGCACAAACAACTTTGGGAATGCCAGCCGATACATCGGGCATGTGGGCAGGAAATGCAAACGAAGATACTATTGTACAATATTCAGGAACCAATCCGGATGCGCCAGTGATTCTATCTTTAGTGTTAAATGATCCAGGAAACTTTCTAAACTTTTCCACATTCGCAGTGAACGGATACAATGTCAACGATTTGGATTTGGATGGAAGAATTCAATACGAAGGTATTGCACCCGATGCGCCGTTCATTCTACAAAACGTGTTAGCACATCCTGGCAACTTTCTAAACTTTAGCACTTTTCAAATCATAGAGCAATTACCATAAGAGTAATCAGAAATACATAAAAACCTGAAAACCAAAACCGTTTTTTTCCTTTTTGAGGTTCATTTTTCCTCTTCAAACAGTTTTACTGGGAAACATACAGCAATGTAGAGAAATTAGCGGAGTGAAAAAAGGTAGACAACATACCTAATTACAACACAAATACCAATACTAAATATTAATTATCATGAACAAACTAACCTTTACCAATCTATGTTTGGCATTTTATTGCTTGTTTGCAGAACAATTGCAGGCGCAAGACGGCTATTCATACACATTAATAGACAATGGAAATTACAGCTTCTCCATTGGAGTAGTTCCCAATGCAAGTGCTTCTAATTTCTCTACATCAGTACAAAGTTACGGATTCACCATACTTGTACCAGATGGCGTAACAGTGACAATTACATCCTCTTTAGGGAACAGTGCAAGTACAGCTTTTTTTGAAGGAAACAATGTAGGCGATACGTCTATTGACGGTTATTTAATCACCGAAACGCTGGGAAGTCCATCAGCATTGCCTGCGCCATCTGGAGCAATTACAACACCCATGGTTACCATTCAAGTCAATGGCTCACCGACCAGTGGAAATTTGGAAATCTTAGCAAACGATTCTACAATAGCAAATAATTTAACACCATTAAAAAGTTTTATGGCAGCGGATATGATTGACGATGGTACTGCTTTATTTCCAAACGTTGTTGATTCGGATTCCAGTGCACTTTCAGGCGCGAGCACGTTTGATTTTTCGACACTTTCAGTCACAGATTCAGAGATAGAAAACGTACAAATCTATCCAAATCCGACAGCAGATATTGTGAATATTGAAAGCACTGAAAATCCAATTCAACGCATAGAAATTTATAATCTAAACGGACAATTGGTCAAAGTACAAACCAATCAATTACATCAGATACGTACAAGCAACCTACAAAGTGGTGTCTATCTTATGAAATTGTACAGTAACGAAGCAA
>JBCCLS010000085.1:0-9035 GCA_039026835.1 Bacteroidota bacterium
ATGCGGATTTACAGCATCTTCTTTGATACTATTAGATTTTGTATTGTAAATTTCTACGATGTGATCTAAATAAATTTTATTTCCAGAAACCCGTTTTCCGCCCATCACATAAATTTCGTCGTCATATACGTGTAAATTGTGCGCAGATCGTTCTCTAAATTCCAAATCAGAAGTTTCCCAACGATCATTTTTAATGTCATACATCATCAGCTTTCCAGAATTGGATTCGCTATAACTGGTAATCATCAAACTCATTCGATTCATTAAATCGTCAAAAGTAGGAACTACTTGGCGTGATGTGACAAGCGTTGCAGCAGCAAATGCATTATTTGTATGATTGTTTTTTCCACCAATCACCACTATTTTATCATCGATAATAGTGGCCGCAAATTCATGCAATCCGCGTTGTAAAGAAGCTTTTTCTGTGAATTGAATACTGGATTGCAATTTTTTGTCACCAGTAATCAGCACGTTATTCAATTTAGTTTGATCTTTTGTCAAATAAATTATCAACGTTTCGCTTTCGGTTGCTGGTAATTGTACTTTCTGAGTCACATAACCTACATACGAAACATTAATAAACGCAGGTTGTCTTTGCTCGGCATTCGCGTTAAGTGTAAACTCTCCTTTGTCATTTGTAATAGTCACTGCTTGATTGTTGTTACTATCAAAATATACATGTGCAGCAGCAATAGCTGTGTCAGTTTTCTGGTCGAGTACGATTCCTTCAATAGTTTTGGAAAAAACAGCAAGCGAAATCAAGCTTGCTAATACTGTTAATTTCATTTTCATAGCGTAAAACAGTAATAAAATTAGACATGAAAGAATATAATTTTACAAGAGTAAAATCAATTCTCATTTCTTATAAAGATACGGAAATCTTCTGTTTTTAGAAACACTGAAATACACAACGTTGTTAGTTTTTGCAAAAAATTAACGTTCAGATTTTATACAAACGTATTGAATTAGTACATTTTTTTTATTTCTTCATTGATAATGTTACTAATTACAATATGTTCGTCAATAATCATAAGATGACCGCCATTTTGAATACTATAATTTTTTGTTCCTTTTTGTGGAATAATTCTGTCTTTCGTACCATGAATGGTGACAATTTCAATATTGTTCTTAGGTTTATTCCAAGTAGTGATTGCGTGCATGCCCCAACGCAAAAAATCCAAGTCAGTTTCATTAAGAATCGATTGTAAGAGCTTTTTTCTTTGAGTTCCAAACATAAAAGCAGCCAGATGAATATTAGGTTTTAAGAATATTTTCGGAATCCATTGTACAAGATTCAATCTTCCTGCCAATGAAAATATTTTTGGAAGTTCTTTTGAAGAAGTCGCAGAAGAAATGACAAACACTTTTCTGGCTTTTAAAAGGGAACACATTTCAGCAGCAATCATGCCACCAAAACTTACACCAATGATGACACAGTTTGGCTTTTTGTCCAATTCATAAAAGTCAATCAAGCGTTTTGCATACGATGCTATGTTTTCTTTGGGTTGATGTGGAATCCAGTCCAGTGCAGTAAATTGACACGCTAATTCTAAAAAATCAAAAACTCGTTTGTCTGCACCCAATCCGCTAATGCAATAAATATGTAAATCGTCTTTTTGTTCCAAAAGTGTAACTATAAGTTTGTGTAAAGTTGTATGACTTCATACAGAATTTGATTCTCAAAATGTCTTTGTAAAACTAATCCACCAACAAATTGATTCGCTCCCAAAGATCATTATCAAAGCTAGAAAGCGCAAAATTAACATCATCTGCGGCATTTCCCATGCGAATCACCACCAAATCTTTATTTGGGACAATATAAATTTTCTGATCGTTCTTACCCAAAGCACAGTACATATCTTGTGGCGCATTTGGAATGAGTTCACCACTAAATTCCATCTGTGTCTGTGGCAAACGAAAACTCGATTTTCCATTCAGCCACCACAAATATCCGTACGACTCATTGATACTTTGTGAAGGAGAAGTCGCTTCATTTAAAAAAGATTCAGGAATAATTTCTGTGTCGTCCCATTTGCCTTTGGCAGCAATTAAGAGCCCAAAACGTGCCATGCTTCTCGTCGTACTCCAATACACATTATTGTTTCCCATCTGAATCCAAGCGCCTGTCATTCCGATACGCGTTTTTAATTTCTCTGTAAAATAATTATTCCACGTTTGACTGCTCGCCGATGCAATGACATCTTGCATTTTTACATACACACCATGATATGCCCAGCGCGTTCCTGCATCGGAAAGATATTGCAAATCATTTGGTGCAATGCCATCACCAAGTCCATCATCCAAACCAGAATTCATAGACAATAAGTTTTTACAAGTAATCAAATTTTCTTTTTCCAGTGAAGCACTTGTCCAGCCCGTACCAATATGATCAGAAACTTTATCGTTGAGGTTGATCAAATTTTCTTCTTGTGCAATGCCCGCCATCGCTGTTGTCAAGGTTTTTCCTGCACTTGCCCAATACCAAGGCGAACTTACAGTGTGATTATTCATGTATTCTTCTACTACAATTTTTCCTTTATGTAGGATGATAAAACTTTTGGTGTTTTTCTGTTGGAGAAAATCTAGAAGTGGCTGCAATTGATCGGTATTCCAGTTTAATTCTGTAAGCGTACTCGTTTCCCAAGAATCCGAAGTAGTAGGCGGAAAATACAGCGAATTAGCAACAGTTGCGGGAGTTTCTGCTTGTGTTGGTGTTGATGGATTTTCATCTCCATCATCCGCAGAACATCCTAAGAATAGAAGTAAAAAAAGGACTGGCGCAAAAAAAAGTGGTCGGCTCATCGTATAGATTTTCGTTTTTAGACTTATAAATATACCAAAGGTTTAAATTAGATCGTATCTTTGCACATTGATTTTTTTGAT
The DNA here is from genome assembly GCA_039026835.1 of Bacteroidota bacterium. Classification (GTDB taxonomy): domain Bacteria; phylum Bacteroidota; class Bacteroidia; order Flavobacteriales; family Flavobacteriaceae; genus Kordia. Next base: position 2,884 of record JBCCLS010000085.1, read on the forward strand.
ATGAGAACGAAGACTTTAAAGAAAAATAAGATCAATGTTGTAACGCTTGGCTGCTCTAAAAATGTATACGATTCCGAAGTATTGATGGGACAGCTAAAAGCAAATGGCAAAGAAGTAGCGCACGAAGAAGAAGGAAATATCGTGGTCATCAATACGTGCGGCTTCATCAATAATGCCAAAGAGCAAAGTGTCAATACAATCTTAGATTACGTGCAGAAGAAAGAAGATGGGATGGTTGATAAAGTCTTTGTGACTGGTTGTTTGAGTGAACGTTACAAACCAGATTTACAGGCAGAAATTCCAGATGTTGATCAATATTTTGGAACCACGCAATTACCGCAATTGCTCAAAGCTTTAGGAGCTGATTACAAACACGAATTGATTGGGGAACGTATCACAACAACACCAAAAAACTATGCATATCTCAAAATTGCAGAAGGTTGCGATCGTCCGTGCTCGTTTTGTGCCATTCCGTTAATGCGCGGAAAACACAAATCGACTCCGATTGAAGAATTGGTTACAGAAGCTGAAAAATTAGCAGCCAAAGGTGTCAAAGAATTGATCTTAATTGCTCAGGATTTAACCTATTACGGACTCGATTTATACAAAAAACGCAATTTAGCAGAATTGCTCCGCGCATTGGTGAAAGTAGAAGGAATTGAGTGGATTCGTTTGCATTATGCCTTTCCAACAGGATTTCCAATGGATGTGCTGGAAGTGATGAACAATGAGCCAAAAATCTGTAATTATTTAGACATTCCATTGCAGCACATTGCGGATGATATATTAAAGTCAATGCGTCGTGGAACTACGCAGGCAAAAACGACCAAACTACTGAAGCAATTCCGTGAAGCAGTTCCCGAAATGACTATCAGAACTACGTTAATTGTAGGATATCCAGGAGAAACCGAGGCACACTTTGAAACACTTAAAAATTGGGTAACAGAAATGCGTTTTGAGCGTTTGGGATGCTTTACCTATTCTCACGAAGAAAACACACATGCATACAAGCTAGAGGATGATGTTCCTGAAGAAGTGAAGCAAGAACGTGCTAATAAAATCATGGAAATTCAATCGCAAATCTCTTGGGAATTGAATCAGCAAAAAATTGGACAAACGTTCAGATGTATCATTGATCGCAAAGAAGGGAACTATTTTGTAGGTCGCACCGAGTTTGATTCTCCAGATGTTGATAACGAAGTGCTTATCGACGCTTCCAAATTCTACGTAAAACAAGGCGAATTCGTCAATGTGAACATCGTAGACGCCGCAGACTTTGATTTATACGGTGAACCTGTTTATGAATTTAAAATGTTTGAATAGGTTGATTCGTTAATTTGTTTTTTCGCTAGTTAAAAAAACATACTTCCAAGACCTAACACCCAAGACCTAAGACCTAGTTAAGAGTAATTAATACAAAAACAAGCTCAGCTCAAAAAAAAGTCCAACAGCGAAGCGGTCTAACAGCTGCGAGCATAGCGAGCACCCTACATCTCAAAACTATTATTATTCACCATAAAAATAGCATTTGCAAAAAACAGTTTCCCATTTTCCCAAAATGCACGAAACAGTGGATTGTCAACCAAATAAATTACACTACCACTGCCCATTTTGTGTTCTCCAAATACTAGTGTATTTTTAATATTTTTCACCGCTTTGCTTCCCGCAAAACCAGCAACAGGCTTGTTTTCTTCCAAGTAAGCTACTGTACCTCGTTTTAAGTAGTTGTAGGCAGCACTTCCAAGTTTTAATGTAAAATAAGAATCATCATAACCAAACGCTAGCGGATGTGTTGTATCTACTTTCGTTTTAAAAATGGCACCAGTAATATAATTGGAAATCCCTTGACGTTCACTTTTTGCATACGAAATAAGGGAGTTTTTATCTGTATCTTCTTTCTTAGCTTCTTTTTTGGTAATACCAAATCCTTCTTTTCCTGCAAAAGAACGGATGGCATCTTTGATGACAATGACTTTGCCACCACGTGAAATCCAACGCTTTAGCGCATCTAATTTTGTACCGGTAAATACACGTCTATAATTTCCATCAGGCAGCACTAACACATCAAACGAATTCAGAGTATTAGTTGAAAATCCGTCAGTGTTGATATTCGTGACAGGATATTGCAATTCTTGCTCAAAAAAGTACCAAAGTTCACCAAAACCAAGTGAGCGCGTAGATTTCCCTGTCATCACAGCAATTCTAGGCATTTTAATTTCTTTAATATCAGGCGAACCAAAATCGACACCGTTATCTGAAAAACTAGAAGAAATACTAGTAAGTTTAACTTTGTGTGCTGATGCGAGATCAATTACTTTCTTATAAAATTCTGCCGTATTTTTATTATCTCTTTTGGTGATAATTAATGAACCTCGTTTGAATTTTTTTCCGTTAGATGTAAAAGGCTTTTCAGTAAAGCGAACGCGAATGCCTTTTTGTAATAGTTTGGTCAAAAATGTAGCATCTTTTATTGTATTCCAAGGGGCAATGTAGCTAACAGCATCCGTTTTGTAAAAATCATCTGCAAAAGCTGTTTTAGTTTCAGGAGCAGCCACCAATGATTTGGAAGCTGTAGTTTTCAAACCATATGCATACGGAACACTCCACGCTGTAATGTCATACGTAACAGAATCAGATAATTTTGCGTTTGGCTCAAACAATACCTTAATCATACTTGACTTTGGCTGATTGGTACTTACGACCAATGCATTGGAAACCGAATTGGACTTTTGCGAATTTGTTTCATAGTCAAATCCTTTGACGGTTGTGTTGCCTGTAAAACCATACGCAATCTCGTGTCGGTCTAACAATTCAGTTAATTTAGCAATACGATCTTCGTTCCCTTCTAGTACATAACTTTTGTACTTGAAATCATTCTTTTCAAAATATTTTTTGAACTCTGTATTTAACTTTTCTACATTTTTTGAAGAAATCTCTACTGTTGAAATTCCAGTGGTATGATGATGCAAAATGCGATCTTTCAACGTCAATAAATCACCTTCATCAGTTTTAATTCCCAAACCAGCTCTTCCGTGTCCTGCTTGCTCGTACGTCATGCCAATAGCGCCACTAAAAGTTGGATATGTATCTCCATAACTTGGATAAAACAAGTCAAAACGTTCACGCGTAAAATACAACCAACCTTCTTTATCAAAATAGCCTGCGTGATTCTTCCCAATTTGCGTCTGAAAATCACGTTGCCAATTCGTAATTACTTCGTGAAACGGTTCTGCTGCTGGCGCAAAATAATATGGTTCGTTAAATCCTTGCTCATGAAAATCGACATGAATATGTGGCAACCATTTGTTGTATATTTTCAAGCGTTGACGCGTTTCTACCTGCGTTGCCCATGCCCAATCTCTATTCAAGTCAAACATATAATGATTAGGTCTGCCGCCCGGCCAAGGTTCATTGTTGTGCTCAGTAGCTTTTTGGTGTGGACTAAACGGAACACTTGCAACTTGATTGTACCAATTCACATACCGATCGCGTCCATCAGGATTCAAACACGGATCTATAATGACCAATGTATTTTGCAACCAAGCTTTCTTATCTGTCACCAATTCATGGATGGTTTTCATGGAAGTTTCTGTACACGATGCTTCATTTCCATGCACATTGTAACTCAACCAAACAATTGCTTTATCAGCCTCACTTTCAGCAGTTCCAATACCTGCATTTGCCAAATGATTTTTACGGATTGTTTCTAAATTTCCTAAATTCTCAGGAGTAGAAATATAGGCAATTTGCAACAAGCGATGTTCATTGGTTTTTCCATACTCTTCAAGCTGAATCATATCAGAATTCTTTGCCAAATACTGAAAATAATCTACCAAACGGTAATGGTTGGTAAATCGTGTGCCCAATTCATATCCTAAAAACTCAGCTGGCGATTGGATGTTTTGTGCAAAAATAGTAGTAGAAAGAAGTACAAATGAAAGTAAAGTTAAAAAATATCGTCTCATTATCGTGGGTTGGTTAGAAAGATACCAAAGCTAACTAATATAATTTTGAAAAAGAATATCTTAACGAAATTTTGAGAAAATCGCATTCAAATAACCATATCTTTGCAACTTTATAATTCTTACGATCAACTATGCCAACCGAATGTATTCCCTACAATGAAACTGGATATTTTACGCCCATAATTTGTGATTATGTAGCTAAAAAACCTAGCATTCAGCCATTTTACCATCGGTTTCCTATGCTAGAAAACTTTGAAGCACAAATCACGGAAAAGCAACAGTCTCACTTAACAGATGCATCACAAAGAACAATTGTATCAAAAGCATTGGCAGCACAATATGAAGGCGTAGCTACTTCCGAAAAAACAAGGAAACACATCGAATTATTGGCAAGCGAAGATACCTTTACCATTACTACGGGACATCAGTTGAATCTGTTTACAGGTCCGCTGTATTTTTTATATAAAATCATTTCCACAATCAATCTTACAACAACACTCAAAGAAAAATATCCAAACTACAATTTTGTGCCCATCTATTGGATGGCTTCTGAAGATCATGATTTTGATGAAATTTCGTTCTTCAATTTTAAAGGCAACAAAATACGTTGGAATCGGGAAGCGAGTGGCGCTGTGGGCGAATTATCTACGGAAGGATTGTCGGAAGTACTGGAGACATTTGCAAAAGAATTGGGCACGAGTGATCATGCAAAATACCTGCGATGGCTTTTTGAAGATGGATACATTAAACACAACAATCTAACAGATGCTACTCGCTATATTGCCAACGAACTTTTCAAGCAATACGGATTGGTTATTGTGGACGGAAATGACAAAGCACTAAAACAACTATTTGTTCCTTTTGTAGAAAATGAACTCTTTCAGCAAACGGCACACAAAAAAGTCTCAGAAACTGCCGAACAACTCACTAAAGCGAGTGATGCATATAAAATTCAAGTCAATCCACGAGAAATAAATCTATTTTACATCAACAACGGCATTCGCGAACGTATTTTAGAAAAAGATGGTGTTTTTAGTGTGAATAACACTTCCGTGAGATGGAATTCGGAGCAAATAAAAGAAGAGGTACACACACATCCTGAGCGATTCTCACCCAATGCACTGTTGCGTCCGTTGTATCAGGAGATTATTCTGCCAAACTTATGTTACATTGGTGGTGGTGGAGAATTGGCGTATTGGTTTGAATTGAAAAGTTATTTTGAAGCAGTAAATGTCACTTTTCCTATGCTGTTGCTTAGAAACTCAGCAGTCATCAAAACCGAAAAACAATCTGAAAAGATGGAAAAGTTGCACATTTCCAATCGCGATTTATTCCTAAAACGAGACAATTTTATCGCCAAAAAAGTAAAAGAATTAAGCGAGATTGACATAGACTTTTCCACTCAAAAAGAACATTTACAACAGCAATTCAAGCACTTATATGAACTTGCGACACAAACTGATAAATCCTTTCTAGGCGCGGTAGCAGCACAAGAAAAAAAGCAACTCAAAGGCTTGCAATATCTGGAAAAACGCTTGCTCAAAGCGCAAAAACGCGTATTAAAAGACAAAGTGTCGAGAAGTAACGAATTGCGCGAAATTTTATTCCCAAGCAATTCATTGCAAGAACGCAAGCAAAATTTCTCAGAATTCTATCTAGAATATGGCGAAAACCTCATTCCAACATTAGTGAAGCATTTGCAACCTTTACAAGGAGAATTTTTGGTGTTGGAGTTGTAATTAAGAGGCTGTCTAAAAAGCACAAATCTCATCAAACCGAACTTGATACTGAAATGAATTCAGCACAGGTTTCGGATTCTCATAACAGTTGATAGTGAGCGTAATGCGATTTTGAGTCAAGCTCAGAATGACGTTGCTACTAACTTTTCAGACAGTCTCTTCTAACTGTCTTATCAAACATTAATTTGCTCCTGTACACGTATAATTTTCAGACTCTCTAGCAAAACAATCTGGCGGATTAACAGATCTACAGTCACCAGACCCACAAGCAAAAACATCACAACTTTGCGCAACATTAGTTAAACCACAACCAGCAGAAGGAGCACTACTTCCTCCTTTTAAAATTTGACTATTCATGGTAGAAACTACACTTTTGTGTAAACTCAAAACTCTTAAATTCTTTCTTTTCATAGCTATTAAAATTTAAATTAAAAATGATTCTCTTAAA
>JBCCLS010000086.1:0-9024 GCA_039026835.1 Bacteroidota bacterium
CCGCAAATATTACTGAAAATGCAGCAGATATTAGCTGGACAGCAAATAGCAGTGAGACTGCTTGGGAAATTGTAGTACAGCCAGCAGGTACTGGAGCTCCAACAGGTTCTGGAACAGCAATTACAACCAATCCGTATTCTGCAACTGGATTGCTTCCAAGTACAGCATACGAAGTATATATACGAGCAGATTGTGGTAGTGGCTGTTCCAGAACCTGTTGGAGCTCCAGTACCTGCTGGCTGTACTACAATTTCCCAAGCAGTCTCACTGCTATTTGCTGTCCAGCTAATATCTGCTGCATTTTCAGTAATATTTGCGGCAGCTAAAGCAGTTGGTGCAATACAAAAGTCACCACAAGTTTCTACTTGTACCAAGTCAATTGATAAGTCACCTTCAAAACCTGTTCCTGCACCACCATAACTAAATTCAAGATAAATTACTTGTCCTAGGTATGCTGATAAATCAACTCCAACTGGAATCCAGGCATCGGTATCGGCAGTTTGGAGTGCTCCAGTATACGCATATTCAGTCGTGAAAGGACCTGTTGGAGACGTTCCAACATTCACATTTAATGTTCCCATATCATCTCCAAATGCATGGAGGTAAAAAGATAACTCAGCACCATCAACTGCAGTCGATAAATCAATTGCTGGACTAATTGCAGAAGCAATAGCTGTTGAGTTTCCTGATGCTTCATATTCTAAGTGATTTCCACCACTGAAAGAAACCGAAGGACCTGTACCACCGGAGTTAGCTCCACCTGCGGTAATATCCCAGTTTCCATTACTTCCATCAAAACCTGTTCCTGTCCAACCTGCTGGCGGATCAGTTTCAAAGTCTTCTGTAAAAAGAATAGTTGAAGAGCCTGATGCACACGTCACCCCAACTGGAGCTGGCGGCGGCGCGTTTTCTGTCGTAAATGTAATAGGACCTACCCAGTTACTAAATCCGTCTGTTGCTCCACAATCTGCTCGCACATAAACTTCGTAATCTGTTACACCTGTAAGACCTGTAGCCATGTAAGGAGCATTGGTTGTTACAGAAGTTCCTGCTCCTGTAGGAACACCTGTTCCTGGAGCTTGTATTGCGACTTCCCATACTGTTTCTCCATTGTTTGCATCCCAGCTAATGTCAGCTGTTGTTGCTGTCACATTGGCTACTGCTAAATTGGAAATATCAATACAAGAAGGAGGTGTTGCCGACGTAATTGTTGGCGCATCAAAACAAAATCCCCAACGCCAGTCGTCAAGATCGTCATAAGATAAACGATAACGGAAGCCTGATTGCTGTGTCGCAGTAAATCCTGAAGTATCTAAAGGATCACTTATCAGTGAATCTCTTGTACCCATACAGAAGTCTGCAAAAGGCGGCGCTGTTGAACCTCCAAGGACTTGCCATGAAACCCATGCGTTCGCATCCGCATCCCAATATTCAATACTTAAACTGTCATCCAAAAATCTGTAAGTATAATCTACAGTTACAATAAGCCATGTTTCACCCGCTGCAGAAGCTGCTGTAATATCAATTACAGGTGATTCTGCTGCAATAGTATCATCAAGACTAGTACTACCAGCTACATCCTCATTAAAAGAAAAATTGGCGGTAGTTGTAGGATCACTATCAAAACCAGTAGCGGTGAATGATCCTGTTACTGACCAGTTTGTGTTTGGCCAATTGGCAGGCTGATTAAGTACTTGAGAATATGCCAACGTGCTAAACAACGTTAACATACATAACAAGGTAATTTTTTTCATAAAAAAGTTGGTTAATAGTTAGTAGCCCTAAAAATAGTAAAAAAATATAAACTTAACTTTACTTTAACACTTTAGTTGAAAAAAATTGCTTTTAGTCATTGAATTTCAATCGAATATAAACTGGAAAGTGGTCGCTGTAGCCACCGAGATATTTTCTACCTGCAAAGGTTCTGAAAGGATTTCCTTTAAATCTTCCTTTCCATTGTGTTAAGAAATACTCATCAAAAATGGCTGCAGTAGCAAAACTGTGTGTTTGTTTTTTGTAATCGAAAAAATTTGTGGTAAACATGATTTGATCAAATAAATTCCAAGTGCCTTTGTAATTAAGGCTTCCCGTGTGTAACGTATGTAGTTTTTCCATGGGATTGTACAAATCGGTATCCATTAAATAATCGCGAATACTAGCATCGGAAGGATCATCGTTAAAATCACCCATAATAATGATATGTGGATCTGCTTCTTCCGCTTGTATGTAATTGATTTTTTCTCGTACAGTTTCTGCTGCTTTGATGCGTTTGTACGAAGTTTCATCAGCGCCATCTCTTCGGGATGACCAATGATTGACGAAGATGTGAATAGGCTCGTTATTTAACAGTCCCTTTACATACAAAGTATCTCGCGTAAAATCGCGACGTCCTTCGTCAGTATACAATAATATAGGTATGGATTCAGATTCCAATACTTCAAAATAATCTGATTGGTATAACAATCCCACGTCAATACCGCGCTCGTCAGGAGAATTGTAATGAACAAAATCATAGTTGTATTCTTGAAGATGTTTGGAGGCAATCAAATCGCGGAGTACTTTTTTATTTTCTACCTCAGCAACTCCTAAAATTACAGGTGCATTATGAGCTTTTGCAGGTCCTAAGCTGGCAATGACGCCACCGAGTTTTCGGATTTTCTTGTCGTAGCGTTTTGGAGTCCAATTGCGTTTTGAATCAGGTAAAAAGTCGTCATCCAATACATATTTATCATCTTCTGTGTCAAATAAATTTTCAAGATTATAAAACGCTACTGTATGATATTTTCGAAAAGTCTTTTTTTTCATTATGAAGTCTCCAAAGGTTAATTTCTAGTTTGCATGCCGCTATCACCATAAAATGATCTGTATAAAAGTACTAAAATCAATAAAGGAAATGTGTAACTTTGTCTTTTAATTTTATCTATGCTAGAGAAGAAAGCCATTGCGTATGAACGCGCCGTACTTATCGGAGTGATTACAAAAGATCAGGATGAAGCCAAATCAAAGGAATATTTGGACGAACTTGAATTTTTGACCTATACTGCGGGCGGTGAAGTGATCAAACGATTTACCCAAAAGATTGAAATTCCAAATCCGAAAACCTTTATAGGAACAGGAAAAATGGAAGAAGTACAGGCGTTTGTGAAATCGAATGAAGTTGGGTCTGTTATTTTTGATGATGAGTTGTCTCCTTCACAGCAAAAAAATATTGAACGCTTGTTGCGCTGTAAAATTATTGATCGAACCGGATTGATCTTAGATATTTTTGCACAACGCGCCAAAACAAGTTACGCACGTACACAAGTAGAATTGGCACAATACCAATATTTGCTGCCACGACTGACAGGTTTATGGACACACTTGGAACGTCAGCGAGGTGGAATTGGAATGCGTGGTCCTGGAGAAACCGAGATCGAAACCGATAGACGTATTGTACGCGATAAGATTGCATTGCTACGTAAAAAGATGGTGACTATTGACAAGCAAATGGCCATGCAGCGTGGAAATAGAGGTGCACTAGTACGAGTGGCGCTGGTTGGATATACCAATGTTGGAAAATCAACCTTGATGAATGTGATTAGTAAAAGTGATGTATTTGCAGAAAATAAATTGTTTGCAACACTTGATACAACTGTGCGAAAGGTTGTGATTGGGAATTTGCCATTTTTGTTGAGTGATACGGTGGGATTCATCCGAAAGTTACCGACACAATTGGTCGATTCGTTTAAAAGTACACTTGACGAAGTTCGTGAAGCTGATTTGTTGTTACATGTTGTGGATATTTCGCATCCAAATTTTGAAGATCATATTGCTTCTGTGAACCAGATTTTGAGTGAAATTAAAAGTGCCGACAAACCAACTGTGATGGTATTCAATAAGATTGATGCGTTTACGCACGAAACAATTGACAGCGATGATTTGATCACAGAAAAAACCAAAGCGCATTATACATTAGAAGATTGGAAAAAAACCTGGATGGGCTCATCTGCTGAAGAAGTATTATTCATTTCTGCCATCAACAAAGAGAATTTAGAAGAGTTTAGACGAAAAGTATACAATGTTGTGCGTGAAATTCATGTGACTCGTTTTCCCTACAACAATTTTCTGTATCCTGATTATGAGGAATTGCAATAGAATTTTTATGACTTCATTGATTTTTTGTCCTGAAGAAGATTAATTTTCCTAGATTTTACGTAAATATTTCTTTTCTTACTGCTTTATTAATTTTAAAGTATTCAACATGAAAAAAAGAAATCTTACATCACTAAAACTGAACAAAAACAGTATTTCAAAACTTAACACTAGCAATATGCTTTTTGGTGGTGCTCTTCCAATTCAAAGTATACCGGCAACAAAATGTCCATGGATGTGTATAACAAAGAAAAAAAAGGAATAAAAAATGATGCATTTTAGATAGAGGAAAAGTGAACTTCGGTTCGCTTTTCTTTTGTATACTCAGGTTTCATAAAGCTATCAAAAGAATTATGAGAATTCTTTACTGAAATTGATAGAACATCGCATGCTTCCAGAACCGCATTAATCTTCCTCAATCCAAGTCCCGACAATACCTTTATTTCCCAAACTATAGCCCAAACGATAGCTTCCTGCTTTTTTCATTTCAATGTATTTTCCTGGCGCGGGAATGATACTATTATTGCGCAAAATGGCATTGTACGCTGCAACTTTGGAAGCGTTGAGTGATTGTCCATTTTGTGTAATGGTATTGCCGTTGATTCGAATTTTTACAGCTTCATCTGTGGAAGCAATGTGTCCTGCTTTGTGTAAATCGTTGAATACTTTTTTGACTCTAGCATTTAAACCAAGAACCACAATATGATCGTCTTTTTTGTAAAAAGAAAAATCAGCATTGGATTGAATTCCTGCCTTTTGCAGCATGCCGCTATATTTTTCATATTGTACTGGCGAAAGCTGTGTACCGTTGGCATACATAGACTCTTTTTCACTGGTAAATGTAACTTCGGAAGTGGAAGCAATCAATTTGTCACTTGCTAACGATGTGAGTAAATTGTTTTGCACTTCTGGCCAAATCCAATTAAGATTTGACCCAGAAGTTGCTATATATTTTGTTTTAGGATCGTCTAGCAAACGCTTGATGTAGTTGCTCACGCCACCTTTGTGACGTGCTTTTTCCTCCAAACGTTTTGCTTCGCGCTCAATGCGTTTTGCTTCTCTTTCAATTCGTTTTGCATCGCGTTTAATGCGTTCCTGCTCGCGCTTAGTTTGCTCTTTCATGCGCTGCGCCTGTCTTTCTACACGTGCTGCTTCGCGTTCTACCATGCGTGCTGCTCGTGCTACTTCGCGCTCTGCCTGACGTTCCAAACGTTCAGATTCACGTTGCATTCTGTCTGCTTCTCTGCGCATGCGATCTGCTTCTCGCTGCAAACGCTCGCGTTCTACTTTGGCATCGCTTCCTGAAATGATGATTTTGGCATCGTTCCCCAAATCTTTGAATTTTTCTACCAAATCTGGTGACGCAACATCCAAATCTACGTTGATACGTAAACTTTTCTCTGTTAGCTTTACATAATATACTTTTTCGTCATTACTCCACTTGGAAAAACCACTTCCTACGTCCATGTGTTTAGCTCCTAGTGTATTTTGGATTAAAGATTTTAATTTGGCATATCTATCTTTTGGAAAACGCGCACGCAATTTGTATTCGTCATCTGTTTGACTTACAGAGATTGATGTACTTTCATTATTACTACGACTTTTTGTAGAGCTTGTGTAGTTTGAAGAGCTTGATGTAGCTGAACTCGTTGACGGCGGCGTTGGTGGCGTTGGCGGTTCTTGTTGCGCAAATCCTAATTGGAATGCTACTAATAGAATTGTTGTTATAATTAAATTTTTCATCATAAATTTATTTTATGTCCTGAACTTGATTCAGGATCTGGTTATTGTTTTTTACTAATTAATTCGTGATGATTTTAAAAGTCAATCCGACTCCACGCGTACTTTCTATCTTGATGGATGGATCTTTTTTAAAATATTTCCGAAGTCGGCTGATGAATACATCCATGCTTCTTCCAGAAAAGAAATCGTCATTTCCCCACACATTGTCGAGAACGTCTTCTCGTTTGATGAGTTGGTTTTTGTGATCGTAGAAATACTGAATCAGTTGCGCTTCTTTTTCAGTAATTCGCTGTGTTTCTCCATTGAATTTCAATTGATAGTTTACAGTATCAAACACATAGTTTCCAATCGCATATTGTTGTTCGTTTTTTGATGTTGTACGTTGTTTTTGCGATCTTTTTAATATGTTTTGAAGTCGTAATACCAAAATATCTGCTTCAAATGGTTTGACGATATAATCGTCGGCTCCGAGTTTTAATCCTCGTATTTTATCTTCTTTCATCTTTTTGGCTGTCAAAAAGATAAAAGGAATTTCAGGGTTGTATTGAATCACTTTTTCTGCTAATGAGAAGCCGTCTAGCTTTGGCATCATCACATCAAACACACAAATATCAAAAGGCTTTGCTGTGTCGGTGAACAATTGCAAGGCTTCTTCTCCATCCGTTGCCCAAGTCACCTCAAAATTGTGAATCATTAAGTATTGCTTTAAAATACTTCCGAAATCATAATCGTCTTCTGCGAGTAAAACATTGGTCTTTTGCATTAGTTAATCGGTATTAAAATGGTAAATGTGGTTCCTTTTCCTAATTCACTTTGTACAGTAATCGCACCTTTATGCGCATTGACAATTTGACTGGTATAGTACAATCCCAATCCAAGTCCTTTGACATTGTGCACATTTCCGTGACTCACTCGGTAGAATTTTTCAAATATTTGTGTTTGATCTTCTGCCGCAATTCCCACACCATTGTCTGTAATTTGAATGCTGTATTCATTGCCTTTGAGCGAGGTTTTGATACTAATTTCTGTTTGTTCCTTTCCGTATTTCACTGCATTTTCTAGAATATTTAAAATTGCAGTTGTAAAATGAAAGGTGTCAATTCGCAACAACACTTCTTCTCTGTATACATTGTTTATAATCGTCAAATTACGTTGTTGTGTAGATAGCTTAAAATCAGCAATTAAATCATTGAAATACGCGTTGTCTATGACTGAATCTTTAGACAAAACAATATCGCTTGCGCTGAGGCTGTTCGTTAATACTTGATCGATGAGTTTTTGCAAGCGCGTATTTTGTCGGTCTACAATGTTTAATGTATGTTCAAATGCTTCTACCGAATTGCGAATTTCTTTGTTTTTTAAACTTTTTGAAGCCACACTGAGCGTCGCCAACGGCGTTTTCAATTCATGTGTAATATTGTTGATGAAATCCGTTTTGATCTCTGTTATTTTCTTCTGATTGATTAAATTTTTAATGGAATAATAGAGCAATCCTACCACAAACAAAAAGAGCAATACAGAGAATACTAATAAGATGCCCATACGGCGGAAAACAATACTTTTCCAGTCAGCAATTAAAATGACATCACGCATTTTGAGTTCCAAGTCTAGCGATGTTGAAAACACACTGTCGTTCTCTTGCAGCACATACCCAAATTCTGTATACGTGCGCGACGTTTTAATCACACTGAGCGCTTCATCTTTGTCAAAGGTATCTCCTAAAATTTTAGCGTTTTGTTTAGTATCAAAAGGAAAAATAGTATCCGTTTCTTGTCCGTCAAACGTTACAATACTGGTAATTTGTCGTTGATAGCGAATTTCATATCCCAAATTAATAGCTTCCAATTCCTTTTTATAGCGTTGCATGTAGGAAGTGTTGACACTATCACTTTTGAGTTGTAGTTTACGAATGACTTCTGCTTTGCTGATACGATTGTTTTTGTAATCGCCTAAATGCAATTGCAAATCTTCTCCCAAAATATCTATTAACGAATCCAATTCCGGATGATTGTCAATATCAGAAATCGCATCATCTGTTTCTTTAATAAACGCACGCTTTTTTAATTGATATGTGTTTTCTACCAAATAGGTTTGAATGGCAGACAACGCAATTAAAGTTGCTATAGATGCGATAATTAATATGGTAATTTTGTTTTTCATTTTAGTTTTGGTTCGTTGGTCGTTTCAACAATTCAAAAGTAGGCAATCGGTCATTCCCAGCCATAAAAAACACAATCGTTAACCGATCGTTAACCTAAAAAACGCTTGAAACACCCGTAATTACTGCACTTCTCATTTTATGTTAACAGTGTTTGCCTGTATGTTAACAAGCACATTAACTCCTCATTAACTCCTGCTTAACCTGTTTATCGAAGCAACTTCTTCACATTTGTAGCATCAAATCAATTCATCAATCAAATGCGATATTTTATTCTTTTTTATGCCTTTGTACTGTGTAGTATGACCGTAAGTGCGCAACGTACCATTCAAATTCACAAAGTTTCTTCGCCAATTTCTATAGATGGTGTGGCTGACGAAGCTGATTGGAAACAGCATCGCATCGCAGAACATTTTACACAAACACGACCTGATAATGGCAAACCTTCTATCCGAAAAACAGAAGTTGCCATTTTGTATGACGAAAGTTATTTGTATGTGTTGGGAATTATGCATGTGGAAAGTAAAGCTGAAATCAACAGTCAATTGAGCGCGCGTGACGATGTAGGAAATGCTGATGTTTTTGCCATACAGATTGATCCTTTTGGTGAAACACGTGAAGGATATGATTTTACCGTAACTGCTGCCAATGTACAAACCGATTTAAAGTTGAGTCAAAATAATGCCTATGAAAACTTTAATGTGGTTTGGGAAAGTGCTGTAAAATTGTACGAAACACAATGGATTGCAGAATTTAAAATTCCGTTCAACAGCATTCGTTTTCCCAAAGAAGCCATGAACAATTTTAAAATTAATTTTCAACGTGTTTCTACCAAGTTGAATGAAGAATCGTTTTGGAATCCTATACGACCCGAAGTTGATGGTTTTTTAAATCAGTTTGGACAATTAACTGGGTTGCCAAAGATTACACCGCCGTTAAATTTATCTTTTTTACCGTTTGTATCTGTGGTGAATGAAAAAAGTCCTGATGGA